>NZ_CP038635.1:3487500-3701485 GCF_004768545.1 Cupriavidus oxalaticus
ATGCGCGACACCGCCGGCAGGCGCATCAGGTCGTCCATGGTGTAGACGCGCGGCGTGCGCACCAGGCCGTTGATCATCAGGCGGTGGCGGGCCGGGTCGATATCGTGCCAGCCCTGGTGGTGGCGCTCGAAATGCAGGCCGTTGGGGGTGATGATGCCGAAGAAGCCCTGCAGCGGCGCGAACGCGACTGATGCCGCCGACACGCGCGTCAGGCCCGGCGACTCGCGCCGGATCAGGTTTTTCTCATGGACCGAGGGCTGGCCATAGGGCCGGGCCGCGACCGGCTGGCCAAGGGACGTGGCCCAGGGCTGGGGCTCCAGGATGGCGGGATCGCCGTCCGCAGCCAGCGCGTGCCGGCCGGCGGTGGCGGCGGCGATGCCGGCCGCGGCGCCGAGGAAGCTCTTGCGCAGGAAGTCGCGCCGCGGCGCGTCCAGGCCGTGCCGGCCGATGTCCTGCTGCAGCGATGCGCTGACGAAGTGCTCGGGCGCGGGCACGATGCGCCCGGGCCGGTTCCGTTCCTGCAATGCCGTCTCCTCCGGCAGCTTGCGCCTGCGGGGCGCGCCGCCTGTTATTCGTGCCGCCGCGCGCCTTGCGCGACAGCGATCGATGGTCCGGAAGAGCCGGATCGCGCTCAGCCTGCCGCCCGGCGCCTGCGCGCGGGCGCGGCCTCGGGCTGCGCCATGAAGCGGTCGACCGCGCCGGAGGGCAAGGCGTTGTCCTCCAGCCGGCTGGCCACCTGCACACACACGGTGCGGCACAGCTCGATCACGCTTTCGTCCGCAATCGCGTAGAAGACCAGGTTGGCTTCCTTGCGGCGCGACAGCACGCCCGAGCGGTACATCGCGTTGAGATGCCGCGACACGTTGGTCTGCGACGAACCCACCGTCTCGACCACCGTGGTGACCGGCTTCTCGCCATCGCACAAGGCGTGCAGGATCTTCAGCCGCGTCGGCTCCGCCAGCAGGCTGAAGTAGCCCGACACCTTCTCGAAAACGCGATCCAGCTCTTCCATGCCGTCCAATATATTCGTATATGCGTGAGTGCGCATATAGTGTTTACCCAATGATGCAGAACAGCATGATTGTGCCGGGCATGGCTGCGCGGCACCAATCATGGTTTGCCAGCGGTGACTCCCGGTGGTGGACCGGAGGATGGCCACGTGGTGGCCTCGTGGTGGCCTATCGGCGCAGCAGTACCCGGCCCGCCCACAGCCGCTGGCCGAACACATTGAGCAGCAGCCCCGCCATGACCACGGCCGCGCCCGCCCATTGCGCCGGCGACAGGTCTTCGCCCAGCAGCACATGCGCCGACAGCAGCCCCACCACCGGCACCAGCAGCGTCAGCGGCGCCACCTGGCTGGCGGGATAGCGCGTCAGCAGCCGGCCCCACATGGTGTAGCCGAACACGGTGGCGGCAAAGGCCAGGTACGCCACGGCGAACACGCCCATGGCCGACACATGCGTGACGCTCGCCACGATGCGCGCCGGCCCCTCCACCCACAGCGACAGCAGCGCGAATGGCACGATCGGCACCAGCGCGCCCCAGATCACCAGGCCCAGCAGGTCGACCGGCCCGATCTTCTTGCTGACGATATTGCCGCTGGCCCAGCAGAACGCCGCGCACAGCGTCAGCACGAAGCCGGCCACGCTCATGCCGCCGGCGCTGGCGGCAGCGCCCGAGCCGATCAGCGCCAGCCCGGCGGCGGCCACCGCCATGCCGGCAATGTTGTGCCAGCGCACCGGCTCGCCCAGCCACAGCGCGGCGATGGCCAGCGTGAAGAACGCCTGCGACTGGAGCACCAGCGATGCCAGGCCGGCCGGCATGCCGACCGCCATCGCGTAGAACAGGAAAGCGAACTGGCCCAGGCTGATGGTCACGCCGTACGCCAGCAGCAGGCGCCACGGCACGCGCGGGCGCGGCACGAAGAAGATGGCGGGGAAGACCACCAGCAGGAAACGGAGCGCGCCGAGCAGCATCGGCGGCACGCCCGCCAGCCCTACCTTGATGACGACAAAGTTGACACCCCAGACGCAGACGATGGCGAGGGCGAGGAGACGGTCTCTGGCTTGCATGGCGGGGGCGGCCGGGATGGCGACTGGCGATGTGATCAAACCCCCAGCCTACCAGCCGCCCCGCGCGCGGCATTGCACGTTCTTGCGGTTTTGTTATGGGCGCCCTGGCAACGCCCGAAATTGCCAGTGCCTTATCCCAGCATTTCCGACCAGATGCTCCTGGCCCACGACAGCGCGTACACCCCCTCCAGCGTATTGGGCGCGTCCGACAGCCCGCCCGAGCCCGGCACGGTCAGCATGGTCTTCTGTGCGGCATCGTAGCGGTGCACGCTCGCCACGTGCACCGCCTCGCGGTCCGAGGTGAAGCTGTAGCAGGTGTTGTTATAGAGCGGCTGCGGATCCGGCGCGCGGCCCGACAGCAGCGCCACGATCGCCGCGGCCGCCACCTTGCCATGCTGGTTGGCCATATGGCCGGACTTGGGCATCAGCGGCGCGATCTGGATGGCATCTCCGATCACATGGATGTTGGGCGCCGCGCGCGACTCAAAGGTAACGAAATCGACATCGCACCACTTGGTGTTGGCCGTGGCCAGCCCGGTCGCCACCGCGATCGCGCCCGCGCGCTGCGGCGGCAGTACGTTGATCACGTCCGCGCGCACATCGTCCTGCACCTCGAACTTGAGCGTGCGCGTGGCCGGGTCGACATCGACGGTGTCGTACTGCGGCCGGTATTCGACCATGCCGGCGTACTGCCCGGCCCAGACCTTGCGGAACAGGCCGGCCTTGGAGGTGATGTCCGGGTTGGCGTCCAGGATCAGCACCTTGCTGCGCGGCTTGTGCTGCTTGAAATAGTGCGCCACCTGGCAGGCCCGCTCATACGGGCCGGGCGGGCAGCGGTACGGCGCCAAGGGGATGGTGATGGCGTAGGTGCCGCCGTCCGGCATCGCCTCGAGCTGGCGGCGCAGCGCCAGGGTCTGCGGGCCGGCCTTCCAGGCGTGCAGCACCTGGTCGCCGCCGGGCCGCTTCAGGCCGGGCAGCGCATCGCTCATCAGCTCGATGCCGGGCGACAGCAGCAGGCGATCGTACGGCAGCGTGCCGCCGCCGGCCAGCCGCACCGTGCGCTTGCCGGGATCGATGGCGGCGGCGGTGTCGCGCACCAGCTTGACGCCGTGGCGGCGCACCAGCTGGTCGTACGACAGCGTGATGTCGGCCAGCTGCCGGCTGCCGCCGACCACCAGGTTGGACAGCGGGCAGGAAATGAACGCAGGATTGGGTTCGACCAGCGTGACTTCGATGGCGTTGCCGCTCCACTCGCGCAGGTAGCGCGCGGCGGTGGCGCCGCCGTAGCCGCCGCCGACCACCACCACCTTGGCCGGCGCCGCGGCCCTCGCCGCGTGCATGCCCATCGAGCCCAGCACCGCGGCGCCGGCGGCGCCCAGGAAATGTCGTCGTTGCATGGCGCTCTCCCCGTCAACGCACGTTGGCGAACCACGCCGCGATCGCCGCGAGCTGTTCGTCGGTGTAGCCCCTGGCGATCTGGTGCATCACCGTGGCCGGGCGGGTTCCGGAACGGAACGCCTGCATCTGCGCCACCAGTTCGGCCTGCGGGCGTCCTGCCAGCGACGGGATGGTGCTGCCTTCAGGCGCGCGGCCCGACGGGCCGTGGCAACTGGTGCAGCCTGCGGCATTGATGCGCACGTACTGGCCGGTGGGGTCGGCCGACAGTGCGGGCTGGGCGCCGCAAAGCGCCAGGGCCAGCAGTGCCAGCCGCACGAACCCAGCGGGCCGGGGGATGGTTGTCATGGTCTCGCTCCGTGTGGGGTGCCGGGCGCAGGCATCGGCGAGATGCCTGCTGGCGCGGCAACCGTATCACATCGGGTGCGGACAGTGTGCGGTGAAAATCTCAGATGGAAAAACGGCGCCCGCATGTGCGGGCGCCGTGGTGCCGGCAAGCGAGCCGGCAAGCGAGCCGGCTCAGGGCAGGTTCCGGCCCGGCGGCAGGGCGACCGGCGAGGCAGCCGGCGAATCTACCGGGCTGGTAGTGACCTGGCTGGGCGTGCTGGCCGGCGCATCGACCGGACCGCCCACGCCCGGCACCGACTGCACCGGCGCCGGCGTGCCGACGTTGCCATCGTAAGACGGGTTCTGCGAGGTCGAGGCCGCATCCAGGCGCGCGCGCTCGGTGTCATTGACGTAGTCGAACGCCTTGACCACCTTGGTCACGCCGGAGGCATTGCGCGCCACGTCGGTGGCGCGATCGCCTTCCTGCTGGGTTACCACGCCGAGCATATAGACCACGCTCTTCTCGGTGGTGATCTTGATCGAGTTCGACGGCACGCCGTCGGCGGTCATCAGCAGCGTCTTGACCTTGCTGGTCAGGTACGCGTCCTGGCTCTGCGTCATGAAGCCGGGCGAGTTGACCACCTCGAGCTCGTTGATCACCACGCGCGCATTCTGCAGGCCGCGCACGTACTGCTCGACCTGCTGCTTGACGCTGTCATTGCTGGCCTCGCCGGTGAGAAGCACCTTGCGGTTGAACACGGTCACGTTGACGCGGGCCTGGCCACTGTAGCGCGAGTTGATGGTGCTCTCCGCTTCCATCTGCAGGCCGCGGTCGACGGTCTGGGTGGCGGCCGGACGGCGGTCGGTGGCCATGGTCACGCCGGTGCCAACGGCGCCGGCGATCACGGGGAAGCAGCCGGCCAGCTGGGTGGCGGAAACCAGCACCGCCGCCGCGGTCAGCGTGGCGCGAAGGATACGGCCGGCGCCGGCGGCGCTGGTCCGGGTTTCAGGCGTAGTAGGCAGGTTGGTCATGCGGTCCTTGCTGTGGCTGGATGTTGGAAATGGGGGCGGAAGTGAGTAAGCGGACAGGCTAGCTCAGGCTTCCCCGAGCAATGCCTCGTCGATGCCGTCGCACAGGCAATGCAGCGTCAGCAGGTGCACTTCCTGGATGCGCGCGGTGCGCTCGCTCGGCACGCACACGTGGATATCGAATTCATCGAGCAGGCCGCCGATGACGCCGCCGCCCTTGCCGGTCAGCGCAATCACGGCCATCTCGCGCTGGCGCGCCGCCTCGATCGCGGCGATCACATTGGCCGAGTTGCCCGAGGTGGAAATCGCCAGCAGGATGTCGCCGGGCACGCCGAGTGCCTCGACCTGCTTGGAAAACACCTTGCTGAAGTCATAGTCGTTGCCGATCGCGGTCAGGATCGAGCTGTCGGTGGTCAGTGCGATCGCCGCCAGGCCCGGGCGCTCGCGCTCGAAGCGCCCGACCAGCTCGGCGGCGAAATGCTGCGCATCGGCCGCCGAGCCGCCGTTGCCGCACGCCAGGATCTTGTTGCCGCTGGTCAGCGCGCCCACCATGCGTTCCACGGCGGCGTCGATATAGGGGGCCATTGCCGCCGCGGCCTGTCGCTTGGTCTCGGCGCTGTCTAGGAATTGTTGCTGGATACTCTCAATACTCATGGCTCTGTGGCCTTTCATTGGCAGTTGCACGCCCGGTCGCGCGCCAGCGCGCATTATGAACCAGCCGGCGCGGCGTCAAGGTCAAACGCGTGCTGCAGCCACTCCAGGCGCCCTGGCTCCAGCGCCACCACGTCGAATCGGCACGGCGGCAGCTGCGCCAGCGTGGCGAGGTAGTGAGCCGCGGCCAGCAGCACGCGGCGCTGCTTGGCCGGCGTGACGCTGGCCGCGGCGCCGCCGAAACCGCGTCCGCTGCGCTGGCGCACCTCCACGAACACCAGCGTGCCGTCCGGCGCGCGCATCACCAGGTCGATCTCGCCGCCTTTGCAGCGATAATTGCGGACCACGGGCTGCAGGCCCTGGCGCCGCAGGTGCGCCAGCGCCCGGTCCTCCGCCCGCATACCGCGCGCCTGCGCGCTGCTCGGCTGCGTGGTGGATTTGAATGATGGCATCGACGGAAGTTCTCAATGAGTGACTGGATCTCGCTGGCGGCCAGCCAGTCGTACCCGGGCGGCACGCTGTATGTCGTGGCCACGCCCATCGGCAATGTCGCGGACCTGTCGCTGCGGGCGCTGCATGTGCTCGGCCTGGCCGACGCGGTGGCCTGCGAAGACACCCGCAATACCGCCCAGCTGCTGTCGCGCGTGGGGCTGCAGCGGCCGCTGGTGGCCGTGCACGAGCACAACGAGCGCGAGGCTGCCGGCCGCATCGCCGCGCGGCTGGCCGCTGGCGAGCGTATCGCCTATGTCTCGGACGCCGGCACGCCGGGCATATCGGATCCGGGCGCAAGGCTGGTCGAGGCGGTGCGCGCCGCCGGGCACGCGGTGGTGCCGCTGCCCGGCCCCAGCGCGGCGGTGGCCGCGCTGTCGGTGGCGGGCGACATGCTCGATACCGGCGATGGCCGCTTCACCTTTGTCGGCTTCCTGCCGAGCAAGCCCAAGGCGCGCGGCGAGGCCATCGCACGGCTCGCCGCGCTCGACCACGCCTGGATCTGCTACGAGGCGCCGCACCGCATTGCCGACACGCTGGCCGCGCTCGCCGCCGGCCTGCCGGGCGAGCGCCGGGTGCTGGTCGGGCGCGAGCTGACCAAGCTGTTCGAGGACATCGCGGTGGTGACGGCGGCGCAGGCACCGGCATGGCTGGCGGCCGACCCGAACCGGGCCAAGGGTGAATTCGTGCTGGTGGTGGAAGGCGCCGGCGGCGACGCGGCCGCGGACGGGGCGCCCGATGCCGAGGCGCAGCGCGTGCTGGGGCTGTTGCTGGCGGAACTGCCGGCCAAGCGCGCCGCCAAGCTGGCGGCAGCGATCACCGGGGCGAGCACCAACGCGCTCTACCAGCTGGCACTGGCGCAACGTTCCGGCAATAGCGGGGACTGAGGTTGCCCCTGAGGACGCCCGGGCGACGACGCCGGGCCGGTGCGGGGAAAGTAACGGAGAGGTGTCAGCGCGCGGTGGCATGCATCGGGCGCTGCCGGTCTCAGCGGCGCTTGCGCTTGACCGGCTTGCCGCTGGCCTTGGTTGCCTTGCGCGCCTTGGCGGGCGCCAGCGAGTTGGCGAGTTCGGGCACGGAGACATCGTCGTCGCCACTGCCATCGCCGGCTTCAGTGCCGCCGGTATCGAACTGCGGGCCCAGCGCCGCGACTTCGGTGCGCGTCAGGCGGCGGATTTCGACGTTGACGGCGCCGCGCTCGACGAAGCCAAGCCGGCGCGCGGCGCCGTAGGAGACGTCCAGCACGCGGTTGCCGTGGTACGGACCGCGGTCGTTGATGCGCAGCACCGCAACCTTGTCGTTGCGCAGGTTGCGCACCAGCACCCAGCTGTCGAGCGGCAGCGACGGATGCGCGGCGGTCATGGCGCGCATGTCGAAGCGCTCGCCATTGGCGGTCTTGCGGCCGTGGAAGCCCTTGCCGTACCACGAAGCGACGCCGCGCTGCTCGAACGTGCCGATGTCCGCGCGCAGGCCGTCGAGCGAGCTGCCGCTGCGCCCTTCTTCCCGGTCGTAGCCGAACAGGTTCCAGCTACCGCCTTCGGACGATGCGCGGGCGCTCTTGTCCGCGTCGTTGCGGGCGGCCTTGCCGGCGTTCTTCGCGCCGCGCGTGGGCACCGCGTTCGACGTATCGGCGACGTCCGCATTGTCGCCCCCGGGGGGCGTGGCACAAGCGGCCAGCACCAGGGCGCATGCAGTGCATGTCCCGAGCTTGGCCAGCCGTTGCCAGCGCTTGGTGAGGGCGGTCAAATTAAGCATGGGCGCGAGTCTAGCATTCACTACTGCTGACTATCTCTTTCATTTTGTTACGAAATCTGTTCGATCTCGCACGAACGAGGGCGATCTTGCCCGCGATCGACGGTGTGACAAGGGATTGCGGGCGATCCGGAAATTTGTAACAGAGAGGCTTAAAAATCACATATGGATATGCGCCGCAACAATTTATCGCCCGGCGCTACAATGCAAAGCATGAATGCCGCGCGGTTTTCCAACGCTGTCGCGGCGGATGCGGCGCCTATTTCGAATGCCGTATCGATCACAAATATCAACTGATGAAAGTCCTCCTTATCCCGGTCACCCCTTTCCAGCAGAACTGCTCGCTGCTGATCGACGAAAGCACCGGCACAGCCGCCGTCTGCGACCCGGGCGGCGACCTCGAACGCGTCCGCGAAGCGGTCCGGGAGCAAGGGGTCACGCTGCAGAAGATCTTCCTGACGCACGGCCACGTCGACCACTGCGCCGGCGCCGCGGCGCTGGCGCGCGAATTCGGCATTCCCATCGAAGGGCCGCAGCAGGATGAACGCTTCTGGATCGAGCAACTGCCCGAGCAGACGCGGCGCTTCGGCTTCGGCCATGCCGAAAGCTTCGAGCCGGACCGCTGGCTTGAAAACGGCGACACCGTGCAGTTCGGCAATGAAACGCTGGAGGTCTACCACTGTCCGGGCCACACGCCCGGCCACGTGGTGTTCTTCTCGCGCGCCAACAAGCTCGCGGTGGTGGGCGACGTGCTGTTCGCCGGCTCGATCGGCCGCACCGATTTCCCGCGCGGCAACCATGCCGACCTGATCCGCTCGATCCGCACGCGGCTATGGCCGCTGGGCGAGGATGTGACCTTCGTTCCCGGCCACGGCCCGGTTTCGACCTTCGGCGAGGAGCGCCGCAACAACCCCTTCGTGGCCGACCACCTGATCGACGTGGGCTGAGGCCATGGCCAAGCGACAGCTGCCAGACACCCGGCCGGAAATCTACGTCAGCACCGACGTCGAGGCCGACGGCCCGATTCCGGGCCCGCATTCGATGCTGTCGTTCGCGTCCGCGGCCATGCTGGCGGACAAGTCCGTGATCGGCACGTTCTCGGCGAACCTGGAGACGCTCCCTGGCGCGGCCGGCCACCCCGTGCAGATGCAGTGGTGGCAAACCCAGCCTGAGGCCTGGAGCGCCTGCCGGCGCGACCTGCAGCGCCCGGAAGATGCGATGGTGCGCTATGTGGAGTGGGTCGAGAGCCTGCCGGGCAAGCCGGTCTTCGTGGCCTTCCCGGCCGGCTTCGATTTCACCTGGATGTTCTGGTACATGATGCGCTTTGCCGGGCGCTCGCCGTTCGGCTGGGCCGCGCTGGACATCAAGACCCTGGGCTTTGCGCTGACCGGGCGGCCTTATCGCAAGACCGTGAAAGCGGCGTTCCCGGCGGAATGGATGGATCCGCTGCCCCACACCCACGTGGCGCTGGACGATGCGCTGGAACAAGGCGCGCTGTTCTGCAACATGCTGGCAACGCTGCGCGAACGGGAAGCGGCACTGGCAAGCCTGGCGCCGGCTGTGGACAACGAGGCAAGCGAGTCCTCACAAGCTGATCCAGAGCCCTGATCCGCTGCTGCAGGGCAGCATGAACCGCGGCACGCCCCTTGCAGGCCGAAGGCTCGCATCCGTCGCCAACCGCCTATAGTAGAAGTGGATGTGGCGCACCGGGCGAAACGAGCCAACTGACTATTCGGCGCACTTGCGCAACCCGCCATCATCCGCCTGACCGATGTGCCCGGAGCCGCGCGGCGCCTGCCGAGGAGGTGTCGATCATGCGTTTTCCTACCGACCTGCACTTGAGAGACCTGGCCGGCCGGATTCACTGGCCGCATGGATCGCACGCGAAGGGCGTAACGCCCATCACCCATCACCACACCTCGGATGAAGACGCCGAAGTCGCCAAGGCCACCCTGTACGTCAGTACGGTGACACTGGTGGTACTGCTGGTCGTGCTCGCGGCCATTGCTTTCGGTCAGGAGGCCATGCACTGGCTGGGTGTTCATTAAGACGACCCGCCTGAAGCTGTTTGTCTCGCAGACCGGCCGGCCCCCACCCTTCGTGGGGGCCGGTTTTATTCCGGCGTCCGCCTCAGGCCAGCAGCGGCGCCACGTTCTCGGGCGGGCGGCCGATCGCGGCGCGGCGGTTGCGAACGACCACCGGGCGCTGCAGCAGGATCGGGTTATCGGCCACGGCGGCCAGCAGCTCGGCATCGGTCAGGCCCGGGTCGGCCAGGCCCAGCTCCGCGTACGGCGCCTCGTTGTCGCGGATCATCTCGCGCACCGGCACGCCCAGCATGGTGTTGAGCTGGCGCAGCGTCGCCACCGATGGCGGGTTCTTCAGGTACTCGACGATTTCCACCGGCTCGCCCAGGCGCCCGGCGGCTTCCTCGACCATGGCAAGCGTCTCGCGCGACTTGGAGCAGCGGGGGTTGTGGTAGATCGTGATCATGGCAGGTGGTCCTTTCTTGTTGATGTGCGCCCCGCCTCGGGGCGGTGGCACTAATGCGGTGCAAATCCAACGGCACTATATACAACACATCGGGCCGCGCGCAGGTGCAACGGAACAAGTGCCCGGCACACATCCGCGTTGCCCTAAGTCCATCCATCTGGCGCCACGGGCCGGTTTCGCATCGCGCCACCAGCTCGGCGAGCAGCGCCTGTCCCAGGGCCTCGCCAACACAGCGGTGGTCGCATGGGCAGTGGATCGATACGGTATTGATGCAGCGGGTGTTAGGGACGGGGGCGAATACGCTGCCGGAGTAGGCGCAAGCGCTTATAAAAAAACGCCACGGCCGAAGCCGTGGCGTTTCTGTCGCCGATCTGTCACCGGCGCGGAGATGCCTTCCCCGCTTACTTCATCAGATCCGACAACGCCAGCGCCACCACCTTGGTCGCGCGGTTCAGGTCGTTCAGGCGCAGGTTCTCGTCCGAGTTATGGCCGCGCGCTTCCATCAGGGTACGCGGGCCGGCACCGTACAGCACGGTCGGGATGCCGCGCTTGGTGTAGTGGCGGGCGTCGGTGTAGAGCGGCACGCCCTGCACCGGGATTTCCACGCCGAACACCGACTCGGCACGGCTCTTCAGCGCGCCGATCAGCTTTTCCACGCCCGGCAGTTCCGACAGCGGCTCGGCCAGGATGATGCGCTCGACCTTCACTTCGATGCCCGGGCGGTCCCTGGCGGCCTTCTCGACCACGGCACGGATCTCGCCTTCGGCGTCGAAGCCGATTTCCTCCGGGATCATGCGGCGGTCGACGCGGAAGGTCACCAGGTCCGGCACCACGTTGGTGTTGATGCCGCCCTTGATCAGGCCGACGTTCAGCGTGGCGGTGTCGATGCCAGGCACCTTCGACTTGCGCGTGGCCAGTTCGGCGCGCAGGCCGTAGATGGCCTGCAGGATATGGGTGGCGGCCTCGATTGCGTCGACGCCGGTGTGCGGCATGGCGGCGTGGCCCTGCTTGCCCTTGACCGTCACTTCGACGTGCAGGCAGCCGTTGTGCGACGAGGTGATGCCGTACGAGAAACCGGCAGAGATGGCGTAGTCGGCCTTGCTCAGGTTGTTGTCGAGCAGGAACTTGGGACCGATATCGCCGCCGGTTTCCTCGTCATAGGTGAACTGCAGCTCGACCGCGCCGTTGATCTTGGCGCCCTGCTTCTCGGCCTCCATCAGCGCCAGCACGGCGTAGGTGTAGGTGGCGAAGTCAGACTTGGACACGGCCACGCCGCGGCCGTACATGACCGGGCCGTGCTCGCTGTCGGCAATCTCGCCGCCGTACGGGTCCTTGGTCCAGCCCAGGCCTGGAGGCACCACGTCGCCGTGGGCGTTCATGGCGATGACCGGGCCGCCCGTGCCGAACTGCTTGCGCACGATCAGGTTGGTGGCGCTGATCATGCCGGCGGCCTTCACCTGCGCGTCAGGCACCTTGTGCGCCTCCACCGTGAAGCCCAGGCCCTCCAGCAGTTCCTTGGCGCGCTTGCCGTGGGCATCGCAATCGCCGGCCGGGTTGTCCGAAGGCACCTTGACCAGCTCGGCCAGGAAGGCTTCCTGCTGCGGGCGGTGCTGGTCGATGAACTGCGTCAGCGTGGTTTCGATGGGATTCATACTGTCTCGTGCGGTCATGACTTGTTCTCGTAGCTTCTCAGGAGGGTTCGGGTGGGTTTCCGGGCGCTGGCTTACTGCTGCAGCCGGAAATGCTCGACGAAATCGCTGAACACGCGCGCGGACAGTGCTGCATCCTCGGCGGTCATGGTTTCGGTGGGATGGTGGCTGATGCCGCCGTTGCCGCAGCGCACGAACAGCATGGCGACATCGGCGATGGCGGCGATGGCCATGGAGTCATGGCCGGCACCGGACGGCAGATGGCGCACCGGCACGCCCTGGCGGGCGATGGCGGCGGCCCATTGCTCTTGCAGCCACGGGGCGCACGGCACGCTGTTCGCCTCGTGGGTCTTGCGCACCTGCGCGCGTACATTGCGGCGCGCGCACACGCGCTCGATCTCGGCCAGCACGTCGTTGACGGCGGCCTCGCGCTCGGCGTCGATGCCCGAGCGAATGTCGATGGAGAACACCGCATGGCCCGGCACCACGTTGGTGGCGCCATTGGGCACGTTGAACTGGCCGACGGTGCCGACCAGGCCCGGCTTGCCGCCGCAGCGCTTCTCGATGAACAGGCCGATTTCGGCACCGGCCATGGCGGCATCGCGGCGCATGTCCATCGGCACCGTGCCGGCGTGGCCGGCCAGGCCTTCCAGCTCGACGATAAAGCGCGTGGCGCCGGAGATCGCGGTGACCACGCCGACCGGCAGGCCCTCGTTCAGCAGCACCGGACCCTGCTCGATATGCACCTCGATGAAGGCGGCGACCTTGCTGCGGTCATGCTTTGCGGCAGGCAGGCCGGCCGCGTCGAAGCCAGCCTCGCGCATCACTTCGCGCATGGTCTTGCCGCTGTCGTCGACGTTGTCCAGCACCTTGGTGTCGAAGGTGCCGGCGATGGCGCGGCTGCCCAGCAGCGTGGCCTTGAAGCGCACGCCCTCTTCCTCGGCAAAGCCAACCACCTCGAGCGCGAACGGGAAGCGCTTGCCCTGGCGGTTCCACTCGGCCACGCAGGCGATCGGCAGGATCACGCCGAGGTTGCCGTCATAGCGGCCGGCGTCGCGCACGGTGTCGAAGTGGGAGCCGGTCAGCAGCGCCGGCGCGCCGGGCGTGGTGCCCTCGTAGCGGCCGATCACGTTGCCGGCGGCATCGCGCCGCACCGTCATGCCGGCCTGCTGCATCCATTCGGTCAGCTGGGCGGCGGCGCCGTGGTGGGCCTCGGTCAGGTAGGTGCGGGTGAGCATGCCGGGTTGCTCGGTGTGAACGGCCAGTGCATCGGCCCAGGCCATGATGCGCGTGCCTACCTCTGCGGCTGCCGGCGTGGCCGACGACGGATTTGCTGCCATGCGTGTCTCCTGCTGGAAGTGCTTGAAAGCCGCGGCGGCGTGGCTGGCGGGGCGCCAGTGCGGGCGGGACGCCCATGGCCGAAGCTCTATTCTGTGCGATTCATGGTAGCACAGTGAATTCAAAAATTGCATACAAAAATGATATGCACTATATTCGGTTCCACGTTCAGACAATCCGCTGCGGACAATCCGGTCCGGACAACGGATTGCGTGGATTCCGCCCCAACAGGGGGGCTGTCCGCGCGGTGGCGCGCTCCAGACCCGGAGCCCTGCCCGAGACGTAAGGCCGGCAGCCCACCCAGCCGTCAGAGCAGCACGGGGCCGCCGGTGATTCCTGGATCGAAATGGGCCAGCCAGCGCACATGCGCAGGACCGGCCCGGCACGGAGACAACCATGCAGCACGCAGTTCCCTCGCAGCACCGCCCGGGCACCCCACGCCTGCACACCCGCTTTACCCGCTCGCTGTTCGGCCAGGTGCTGATCGCCCTGGTGATTGGCACGGCACTCGGCCTCGCCTTTCCCGAATTCGCCGCCAAGCTCAAGCCGCTCGGCGATGCCTTTATCAAGCTGATCAAGATGCTGATCGGCCCGATCGTGTTCTGCGTGGTGGTGGCCGGCATCTGCGGCGCCGGCGAGCTGAAGAAGGTTGGACGCGTCGGCATCAAGGCAGTGGTGTATTTCGAGATCGTCACCACCATCGCGCTGGCGCTGGGCATCCTGCTGGCATATGTGTTCCAGCCCGGCGTCGGCATGAACGTGGATCCGCGCTCGCTCGACGCGTCGGCCATTGCCGGCTTTATCGACAATGCCACCAAGGTCAAGGACCAGGGCACGGTCGACTTCCTGCTCAAGCTGATTCCCAATACCGTGTTCGGCGCCTTTGCCAACGGCGACGTGCTGCAGGTGCTGCTGGTGTCGATCCTGTTCGGCTGCGCGCTGTCGCTGGTGGGCGAGCCGGGCCGGCCGCTGGTCAAGCTGATCGATACCTTCTCGCACACGCTGTTCAAGATGATGGGCTTCATCATCAAGCTGGCGCCGCTGGGCGTGCTGGGCGCGGTGGCCTTCACCGTGGGCAAGTACGGCATCGGCTCGCTCAAGCAGCTGGGCTTCCTGGTGTTCCTGTTCTACGGTGCGGTGATCGTGTTCGTGCTGGTGGTGCTGGGCACCATCATGCGCGTGTGCGGCTTCTCGGTGATCAAGCTGATCCGCTACCTGCGTGCCGAGCTGCTGGTGGTGCTGGGCACGGCCTCGTCCGACAGCGTGCTGCCGCAGGTGATGAAGAAGCTGGAGTTCATGGGCATCAAGAAGTCGGTGGTGGGCCTGGTGATCCCGACCGGCTATTCGTTCAACCTGGATGCGTTCTCGATCTACCTGACGCTGGCCGCGGTGTTCATCGCCCAGGCCACCAACACGCCGCTGGCAATGGGCGACCTGCTCGGTATCCTGGCGGTGGCGCTGGTCACCTCCAAGGGCGCGCACGGCATTCCAGGCTCGGCCATCGTGATCCTGGCGGCGACGCTGTCGGCGCATCCGGCAATCCCGGCGATCGGCCTGGTGCTGGTGCTGTCGGTGGACTGGTTCATCGGCATCGCGCGCGCGCTCGGCAACCTGATCGGCAACTGCGTCGCAACCGTGGTGGTGGCCGCATGGGAGAAGGATATCGACCGCGAACGGGCGCGTGGCGTGCTCAACGGCACGATCGAAGCGACCGACCTGGACGCCGGCCTCGCCGCCATGACGGATGACAACGCCGTGGCCGGTTCGCCCGCCGCCGTGCCGGGGAGTGTCGCGGGGCGCTAGAATCACGGCATTTCCCCAACGCGCAGCCCCTGCGCAAGTGCGCTGCCATGCCCGAGCATATCGATCCCGACATGACCGCTGAAGCGATCGCCGACGACATCGTCGCGGCGATCGTCTCGCACCGCCTGCCGCCTGGCACCAAGCTGCGCGAGGAGGCGCTGGCCAGCGTCTACCGCGTCAGCCGCACCAAGGTGCGCGCGGCGCTGCTGATGCTGAGCAAGGACAAGGTCATCCAGATCGTGCCGGACAAGGGGGCGTTCGTGGCCAAGCCCAGCGCGGCAGAAGCGCGCGAGGTCTTCGCCGTGCGGCGCATCCTGGAAGCGGCGCTGGCGCGCGAGTTCGTCGCCAGGGCAACCGCGGCCGACTACAAGCGCATCGACAAGCACCTCGCCGCCGAGCGCAAGTCGCTGGGCGGCAACGACGCGCAGGTGCGCACCCGGCTGCTCGGCGATTTCCATATCGTGCTGGCCGAGGTGGTCGGCAATGGCGTGCTGACCGAGATGATGCGCGAGCTGTCCGCGCGCAGCGCGGTCATCACCATGCTGTACCAGTCCCGCCGCGACGCGGCGTGCTCGTCGGACGAGCATCGCGAATTCATCGAGGCGGCGCGCGCGGGCGATGTCGAGCGCGCCGTCACGCTGATGGTGGACCACCTCAGCCATGTCGAAAGCGCGCTGCATTTCGAGGAAACCGCGCCGGTGGCACGAGGCAAGGACCTGGTCGCGGCGCTGCTGGCGTAGGAGAGGGACTGGCCGTTGACCCGCGCTTGACGTGAGTCAAAGCGGCCTGGGCCGCGCCCGGGCACACTTGTCCTCGCCATGAAGACGCGGGGGCGCACTTCATGAGCACTCTGCCTTTCGCGCATCATCGCCGGAAGGCCGCCCGCACGCTGCAACGGTGTGCGGGCTTTCTTTTTTTTGAGGGCTGGCTTTTGCCGCGCCGAGCATCGTTAGCCGGCGGGTCCTCGCGAGCAATGCCGCAGCGCGGCAATTTCCCTTTTCGGCCAATCACTTGCGCATGTGCCGGCCGCCGCAAGGCCGTGCGGGCTGGCGCACATTGCCGGGCCGGCCACTTTACGTCGCCGGCGCAAAGCGGCCATAACCGAATGCGTGCTTCGGGTTAGGATCGCGAGGGCCCAACACAGAGGCCTGCGCCGCGGCATCGCCGCGGACGCGCATCAGAACAACCGTCATGGAGACCCGTCATGCGTGATCGCACCGTGCCCGCGCGGCCGTCCGGCCTGCGTTCGCACCCTCTCCCGGTTTTCGTTTCCTGAGCGCCCCGCCTCTGGCGGGCGCGGTCATCCCTCGCATTGCCTGACCATCGATCAAGAGGACTACCCATGCCCAGTGCCTTTCGCGCAGACGCCTTCTCCGGCAAGACCGTATTCATCGCCGGCGCCTCTTCCGGCATCAACCTCGGCATCGCGCACGGCTTCGCCCGCGCCGGCGCGAAGCTGGCGCTGATCAGCCGCACCGAAGACCGCATCCAGGCCGCGGCCGATGGCATCGCCGCCGCGGGCAGCACCGCGATCGGCATGGCGGCCGACGTGCGCGACTACGCGGCGGTGGAAGCGGCACTGGCGCGCACGCGCCAGGAACTCGGCCCGATCGACGTGGTGATCTCCGGCGCCGCCGGCAATTTCCTCGCGCCGGTGGTCGGCATGTCGGCCAATGCGTTCAAGACCGTGGTCGACATCGACCTGCTCGGCACCTTCAATGTGTTCCGCGCCAGCTTCGACCACCTGAGCAAGCCCGGCGCATCGCTGATCGCCATCACGGCGCCGCAAGGCGTCAACGCCATGATGTTCCAGGCCCATGCCTGCGCGGCGAAGGCCGGGATCAATATGCTGATCAAGTGCCTGGCAATGGAATGGGGGCCGGCCGGCGTGCGCGTCAACGGCATCTCGCCGGGCCCGATCGCCGATACCGAAGGCATGGCGCGGCTGGCGCCGACGCCCGAGGTGGAGGCGCGCTACAAGGCCCGCCTGGCGCTGCGCGACTACGGCACCAAGGACGATATCGCCGACGCCGCCATGTACCTGAGCAGCGACAACGCGCACTTCGTCACCGGCACCATCCTTGACTGCGACGGCGGCAGCAAGCTGGGCGACGCGTCGGCCGATGCGCTCAAGCCCATGCGCTGACGCGCGACCCGGAGAACACAAGAGCAACCACAACGATACATGGAGATCCAACGATGACAGCATCCGTGCTTTACCAAACCGACGCAGGCGTGGCGACGCTGACCCTGAACCGCCCCGACGTGCTCAACGCGATGAACGCCGAGCTGATGCGCGAGCTGCGCGAAGGCGTGGAACGCGCCGCGGCCGATGCCGAAGTGCGCGCCGTGCTGATCACCGGCGCCGGCCGCGGCTTCTGCGCCGGCGCCGACCTGGCCGCGCGCCAGGCCGGCGGCAATGGCCTGCAGGATTCCGGCCAGATGCTGCGCGAGCGCTATCACCCGATCATCCTGGCGCTGCGCCAGATGCCCAAGCCGGTCATTACCGCGGTCAACGGCGTGGCCGCCGGCGCGGGCATGAGCCTGGCGCTGGCCGGCGACGTGGTGCTGGCGGGCCGCTCGGCCAGCTTCCTGCAGGCGTTCTCCAAGATCGGCCTGATTCCCGATGCCGGCAGCACCTACTTCCTGCCGCGCTATGCCGGCGAGATGCGCGCCCGCGCGCTGGCCATCCTGGCCGAGAAGATCGACGCCGAGGAAGCGCAACGCATCGGCCTGGTGTGGAAGGTCCATGACGATGCCGCGCTGCAGGACGAAGCCGGCAAGCTCGCGCGCCACCTGGCCAGCATGCCGACGCTGGCCTACGGCATGATCAAGGAAGCCCTGAACCAGAGCTTCGGCAATGACCTGGCCGCGCAGCTGGAAGTCGAGGCCACGCTGCAGTCGCGTGCCAGCCGCAGCGAAGACTGCAAGGAAGGCGTCGCCGCCTTTGTCGAGAAGCGCAAGCCGCAGTTCAAGGGGCGCTGAGCAGCGTTCTCGCCGCCTGCAGCACAACCGGCACACCCGGCACATCAACTCAAGGAGCCCGCGCATGAGCGCCAGCAGCAATGAACGGATCATCGTCACCATCGAAGGCGGCGTCGCCGACGTCCGCCTGAACCGTCCCGACAAGATGAACGCGCTCGACCAGCAGATGTTCGATGCGCTGATCGAGACCGGCGAGCAGCTGGCGCGCACACAGGACTTGCGCGCCGTGGTGCTGTCGGGCGAAGGCCGCGCGTTCTGTGCGGGCCTGGACATGGGCCGCATGGCCGGCATGCTGTCCGGCGATGGCGGCAGCGAAAGCGACAGCATCGGCGGCGGGCGGCTCGGCAAGCGCACCAACGGCATTTCCAATCGCCCGCAATATGCCTGCATGGTGTGGCGCGAGCTGCCGGTGCCGGTGTTCGCGGCGGTGCACGGCGTGGCGTTCGGCGGCGGCCTGCAGGTGGCGCTGGGTGCCGATGTGCGCTACGTCGCGCCCGACACGAAGTTGTCGGTGATGGAGATGAAGTGGGGCCTCGTGCCCGACATGGCCGGCATGGTGCTGACGCGCGGTCTGGTTCGGCCCGACGTGCTGCGCGAGCTGGTCTACAGCGCGCGCGTGCTCAATGGCATCGAAGCGTGCGAGCTGGGGCTCGCCACCTACGTTGCCGACGACCCGCGCGCCGCGGCGCTGGAAGCGGCGCGCCAGGTGGCGCAGAAGAACCCGGATGCGATCCGCGCGGCCAAGCGGCTGATGGCGGTGGTCGAGCGCGGCGACAATGCCGCTATCCTGCAGGCCGAGTCGGACGAGCAGGACCGGCTGGTCGGCTCGCCCAACCAGCGTGAGGCGGTGCTGGCCAACATGGAGAAACGCGTGCCGCGGTTTGACCCGGCGCGTTGAAGCCTGTAGCTCAGTGGTGGCGCCGGCGGCGCCACCAAACCGCGTAGACCGCCACGTTGACGACCAACACCACCAATCCCAGCCACAGCTGCACGGCGGGCGTCAGGCCCGGCGGATAGATCAGCGGCAACAGGTAGCGCTCGATAAATCCGCCGCTGTAGCCCGCCTCCCCCGCGGCACGGCGCAGCGCATTCTCCAGCGGCGTCAGCGGGCAGATCCACCCGGACCACTCGATCAGCACGCCCCACGCCGCGGCGGGCAGGTGGACCCACGCCAGCCGCGGCCAGCGCAGCACCAGCAGGCCGCCAGCCACCACGAACACGATAAACAGCCCGTGCACGATGACGACGAGATCCGCCAGCCAGGCTGATATTGGCATCTCGTCCCGTTGCGCTCAGTCGCCGTTGCCGCCGGCCATCCAGTAACCGGGGCGCGCGAACTGGGCTTTCAGGTGCTCGATAAAGAAACGGATCTTGGCCGGCACCGGGCGCTGCTGCGGGTACACCGCGAGGATGTCGTAGTCGGGCAGCGCGTATTCGTCGAGCACGGTGATCAGCTCGCCGCTCTCTAGCTGCGGCAGGATCTCCCAGGTCGAGCGCCAGCCCAGCCCGAGCCCTTCGCCGGTCCAGCGGTGCAGCAGCTCGCCGTCGTTGCAGTCGAGGTTGCCGTTGACGCGCACCGTCACGGTCTTGCCGTTCTGGCTGAAGTACCAGCCGCGCTGCTGGCCGCCCTGCAGGTTGAACGCCAGGCAGTTGTGGTGCTCGAGGTCGTCCAGCGTCTGCGGCACGCCGTACTTGGCAAAGTACGCCGGCGTGCCGCATACCACGCGCTTGTTCTGCGCCAGCTTGATCGCGACGAAGTTGGGGTCGATCGCGCCGCCGATGCGGATACCGACGTCATAGCCCTCGCGCACCAGGTCGACCACGCGGTCGGTCAGGTTGAACGAGATCTGCACTTCCGGGTTGGCGGCCAGGAAGGCCGGCGCGTGCGGCGCCACGTGCTTGCGGCCGAACGCGGCCGGCGCCGACACGATCAGGTGGCCGGTGGCCTTGTGCTTGCCTTCGGCGATCAGCATCTCGGCGCGGTCCAGGTCGGCGAGCGCCTTCTTGCATTGCTCCATGAACACCGCCCCCTGCTCGGTCACGGCGATGCGGCGCGTGGAGCGGTGCAGCAGCTTGACGCCGATACGCGCCTCCAGCGCGTTGATGCGCCGGCCGATCATCACCGGCGTGACGTTCTGCGTCAGCGCCGCGGCGGCCATGCTGCCGTGCTCCACCACGGCGATAAAGGCTTCGATTTGCTTGAGTTTGTCCATCGGATATCAGTCTCCCGGGCGCCATTGTGCGGCATCGGCGCCGCCGTGGCATCCCGGCGGCGCTTATGAAGCGGATCGGGCCCGGCGCATGGCGGGCGGCGCATCGCGGCGCTCGCGGGCACAATGCCGCACTTCGCGGCTGAATTCCGCGCAGGCGTGCGTCATCAGGTCGACCGAGCGATAGACCAGGAAAACGCGGAAATCCGGCAGCTCGTCCTGGATCGGCAGCGGCACCAGCTGGTCGCGGGCCAGCTGCAGCGGGCCGCCGGTGCCGTGGAAGACAAAGTCCGACCACATGCTGACCAGGTCGGTGCGCGTGGCCAGCTGCAGGCCGAGCAGGTTCGATGCGCTCTGCACCACCCGGCGCGGCATTTCCATCCGGTGCAGCCGCATCAGGCTGGCGAGCGGGCTGCCGGCATCGTCGACCGGGTCGAGCACCAGCCAGTCGGCGTCCAGCAGTGGCCGCAGCCGGCGCGTGCGGCGCAGCGGGTGCCCGGCGCGCACCGCCAGCTTCATGCCGACCGAGAACAGCGGCTCCCATTGCAGCGAGGCCGAGCCGGGGCCGCTGTTGGTGGAGATCAGGCCCAGGTCGAGCCGCCCTTCGCGCAGGCCTTCCTGGATCTGCTGCGGGCGCAGCTCGAAGCCGCGCAGCGCCACGTTGGGAAAGCGCTGCCGGAACGCCGCGATGGCCGCGGGCAGCGGGCCGCTCGACGCCACCGCGGTAAAGCCGATGTTCAGCTCCGCCTCGGCATGGCCGCGGATCGATTCGATGTCTTCCAGCGCATGCCGCAGCTCCTGCTCGACCACGCTGGCGCGCTTGACCAGCGCCAGCCCGTAGGCGGTCAGACTGACGCCGCGCACCGAGCGCGACAGCAGCGTCACGCCGAGCTCGCGTTCCAGCTCGGCGATGGCCTTGGACAGCGCCGGCTGCGAGATATGCAGCGCGCGCGCCGCTTCATGGATGCTGCCGTGCTCGGCCACGGCCAGCAGGACCCGCAGTTGGTGCAGCTTCATCGATTTCGTTTCCTGTTCCAGGGTGCCGTGCATTGCCGTGCGCCATGCCCCGGCGCGGGGCAACACGCCCCATCCGCGGGCGCGGCGCCGATGCGCGTCGCGGGCAGCACTTCCGTCCCTTCGCCGCATCGGCCAAGGCTTTGCCGGCGCCCTTCAGTAGTTTTCCCGATATCGGGACGACACCGGTTATGACGGTGATTCGATCTGGTTATCAGGATGAAAATATATGATTTTTTGTCCCGGGCCGTTTGCCTGAATACTCAGCGCCACAGGTTGCCAACCTGACTGCCGCGCGAGCCGCTCCAGCTCACCGGGCCCTGACAACACCGGTCCGCCGTGCGTGCAGCCCCCCACCAGTTCGTGGAGAACTTGCATGAACGACGCCACCCTCGCGACGCCTGCCAGCGTCGCGGCCGCCCCCGCCGCCACCGTCAGCACGCCTCGCAACCAGAGCCAGTTCCGCCTGATCGCGGCGTGCTCGCTGGGCAACGCGCTGGAGATGTTCGATTTCACCGTCTACAGCTTCTTCTCGCTGCTGATCGGCAAGCTGTTCTTCCCCTCCGACAGTCCTTACGGCTCGCTGCTGCTGGCGGTCGCCACCTTCGGCATCGGCTTCGTGATGCGCCCGCTCGGTGGCGTGTTGATCGGCAGCTACGCCGACCGGCGCGGCCGCAAGGCTGCGATGACGCTGACCATCGGCCTGATGGTGCTGGGCACGCTGTGCATCGCGCTGGCGCCGCCGTATGCGTCGGCCGGCATCGCCGGCTCGCTGATGATCGTGGCGGGCCGCCTGCTGCAGGGCTTTTCGCTCGGCGGCGAGATCGGTGCCTCGACCGCGATGCTGATGGAGGCAGGCGGGGTCAAGGGCCGCGGCTGGCGCGTCAGCTGGCAGCTCGGCAGCCAGGGCATCTCGGCGCTGCTGGGCGCGCTGACCGGCGCCGCGCTGTACGCCGTGCTGCCGGCCGCGTCGCTGGAGAGCTGGGGCTGGCGCCTGCCCTTCCTGGTCGGTCTGCTGATCGCGCCGGTGGGGCTGTATATCCGCGCGCACCTCGACGAAACCCACCAGGCCGACGACCACGCGCCGAGCCCGCTCGGCGAGCTGTTCCGCAACCACTGGGCCACCGTGCTCAAGGGCATCCTGGCGACCACGGCCGGCACCGCGACGATGTACCTGGTGGTGTTCTTCATGCCGACCTACATGATCCGCGTGCTGCATATGCCGGCGTCGCTCTCGTTTCTGTCGGGCTGTGTCACCGGGCTGACGCTGACGGTGGTGTCACTGTTCGCCGGCCGCCTCGCTGACCGCCTGGTCGCGCGCAAGCCGCTGGTGGTGGCATCGCTGGTGCTCAGCATGCTGGCGGTGTACCCGGCGTTCTGGCTGATCAATGCCTACCCGAGCGTGCCGCTGGTGCTGTGCGTGTCGGCGCTGCTGACGGCGCTGGTCAACCTGGGCACCACGCCGATGTTCCTGATGATGCTGGAGATGCTGCCCGCCGGCGTGCGCGCCAGCGGCCTGTCGGTGATCTACAGCGTGGGCGTGACGGTGTTCGGCGGCTCGTCGCAATTCATCGTCACGTGGATGCTGGCCCGCACCGGCAACCCGATGTCGCCGGCCCTCTACATGCTGGTCTGCGGCGTGATCACGCTGCTCGCCGTGCTGCGCATCCGCGAAATCCGCGCCCACTGATCCGCGCCCACTGAACCCTGACCATTTTCCGGAGACCGAACCCATGACCCGCGCACCGACGCTCCAGCCGTTCCAGTACCTGCCGCACCTGCTGCCGGCGCTCGGCATCGACGCCGAAACCTTCGTCGGCATCCGCCGCCAGATCCACGCGCAGCCCGAACTGGGCTTCGAGGTGGGGGCGACCAGCAAGCTGGTGGCGACGCTGCTGGCCGAATGGGGCTACGAGGTCCACACCGGCATCGGCAAGAGCGGCGTGGTCGGGCAGCTCAAGCGCGGCAGCGGCGCGCGCCGCCTCGGCATCCGCGCCGACATGGACGCGCTGCCGATCACCGAGGCCACCGGCCTGCCCTACGCCAGCCGCGTGCCCGGCAAGATGCACGCGTGCGGCCACGACGGCCATACCGCAATTTTGCTGGCGGCGGCCAGGGCGATTGCCGACCAGCCCGAATTCGACGGCACGCTCAACCTGATCTTCCAGCCCGACGAAGAAAACCTGTGCGGCGCGCGCGCGATGATCGAGGACGGGCTGTTCGAGCGCTTTCCGTGCGATGCGATCTTCGCGCTGCACAACATGCCGGGCGTGCCGGCGGGATCGTTCCGCGTGCTGCCGGGGCCGGTGAGCCTGTCGTCGGACGTGGCCGACGTGACCGTGCGCGGCGTGGGCGGCCACGGCGCGATGCCGCACCGCGCGCGCGACCCGATCGCGGCGGCGGCGGCCATCGTCACCGCGCTGCAGACCGTGGTGGCGCGCAATGTCGCACCTGACGATACCGCCGTGGTATCAGTCGGCTTCATTCGCGGCGGCGCCACGCACAACGTGATTCCGGAAGCCGTGACGCTGGGGCTCAACGTGCGCGCCGCGCGGCCCGAGACCCGTGCGCTGGTCGAGCAGCGCATCCGCGAGATCGTCGCGCTGACGGCACAGGCACATGGCGTGGAGGCGGAGATCGACTACCGCCAGCTGACGCCGCCGATGGTCAACGCCGAAGCCGAAACGCTGCTGGCGCAGCGCGTCTGCACCGAGCTGGTCGGCGCGGACAACGTGGTCACGCAGGCGCCAAAGGGACTCAACGGCAGCGAGGACTTTGCGTGGATGCTCAACGCAGTGCCGGGGTGCTACCTGATCCTCGGCAACGGCGAAGGCGAATTCGGCGGCTGCATGGTGCACAACCCCGGCTACGACTTCAACGACGCGGTGCTGCCGCTGGGCGCGGCGGCCTGGGTGCGGCTGGTGCAGACCTATCTCGCCGCGGCCTGATCACGCTTCGCGTGCAGCGGCGGCGCGTTGCGCGCGCCGCGCATCCAGTTCGGCGTTCATCCGCGCGGCTTCGCCCAGCACGTAGGCCAGCCGCCGCAACGGCCGGCTGCACTGCACATGCAGGTACAGGTAGCTGGCGCCGCCGGCGACCAGCATTACGCCATAGCCCCACAGCAGCGTCGGCACCGCCTGCTCCGGACGCGGCAAGGCGCGCCACGCGCCGGCCAGCACCACCGCGGCGGGCGCCAGAGCCAGCAGCAGGCCCACGGTACGTGCAGCCCCCTCCCATAGCCGCAGCTGCAAGGCCACGCGCCTTTGGCGCGCTTCCAGCTGCGCCGGCGGGATGCGCGCCAGCTGCCGCAGCAGCGCGTCCTCGGCCGCGCGCTGGCGGTCCATTTCCCAGGCTTGCCAGCGCAGCGGGTTGCGCAGCCTGGCCAGCACCGGGCGGGTGCGCGCCAGCCCGGCGCCCACATAGCAGGCGGCCGCCGCGGCCAGAAACGCCTCGAAGGCGCGCAGCGACCACGGTGGTACCGGGTGCTTCAGCCACAGCCGCCACGCGGCCAGCGCACCGCCGCCGAGCAGGGTCGCCACCAGCGCGACGATAAAGCCGATCCACAGCACGCGGGCCAGCCCGCCAGCCGGCGCGCGCTCCGATGGCGGCGCGGGCGCGCTGGAGGCGTCAAGCGCTTCAAGCAGTTCGTAGGTCGGCGGCAGCCTGGAATACATGATCGGCACGGGCAACGGGATGCCGCCATTTTCGCCGCATGGGCACGTGCCGGATAGACACCGCGCCGGGTGGCCCCGGGGCGTACCCACCGCTGCGCAGCGTGGCCGCTTCATCACACCGCATATCCAATTGCATACGCCGGCGTGCTGTCGGCGACCGTCTCATCAGGCTTCCAAGGCCATATTCCATACCCGAAGTATCGAATCAACTGATCGTCCTTCCGTTTATCCCGCCCCGGTTGGGGGAATAGGATCGACTCCAATGCGAATCCCACCACCATTGGAGACAAGATCATGGCAAAGATGAGAGCAATCGACGCGGCCATCGCGGTTCTGGAGAAGGAAGGCGTGACCACGGCGTTCGGCGTGCCGGGCGCGGCGATCAACCCGTTCTACTCGGCAATGCGCAAGTCGGGCAACATCAGCCACGTTCTGGCCCGCCACGTCGAAGGCGCCTCGCACATGGCCGAGGGCTACACCCGTGCCGAGCCCGGCAATATCGGCGTCTGCGTCGGCACCTCGGGCCCCGCCGGCACCGACATGATCACCGGCCTGTACTCGGCCTGGGCGGACTCGATCCCCATCCTCTGCATCACCGGCCAGGCCCCGCGCGCGCGCCTGTACAAGGAGGACTTCCAGGCCGTCGACATCGAGTCGATCGCCAAGCCCGTGACCAAGTGGGCCGTGACCGTGCGCGAGCCGGCACTGGTGCCGCAAGTGTTCCAGCAAGCGTTTCACATCATGCGCTCGGGCCGCCCGGGTCCGGTGCTGATCGACCTGCCGTTCGACGTGCAGGTCGCCGAGATCGAATTCGATCCCGACACCTACCAGTCGCTGCAGCCATACAAGCCGGCCGCCTCGCGCGCCCAGATCGAAAAGGCCATCTCCATGCTGAACGCGGCCGAGCGCCCGCTGATCGTCTGCGGCGGCGGCGTGATCAACGCTGACGCTTCGGATCTGCTGGTCGAGTTCGCCGAACTGGTCAACGTGCCGGTGGTGCCGACGCTGATGGGCTGGGGCGTGCTGGCCGACGACCACCCGCTGCAAGCCGGCATGGTCGGCCTGCAGACCTCGCACCGCTACGGCAATGCGACGCTGCTGGCCTCGGACTTCGTGATGGGCATCGGCAACCGCTGGGCCAACCGCCACACCGGCAGCGTCGACGTCTACACCAAGGGCCGCAAGTTCGTGCACGTCGATATCGAGCCCACCCAGATCGGCCGCGTGTTTGGCCCCGACCTGGGCATCGTCTCCGACGCCAAGGCCGCGCTGGAGCTGTTCGTCGAAGTCGCGCGCGAAATGAAGATGGCCGGCCGCCTGCCGTGCCGCAAGTCGTGGGTCGCCGACGTGCAGAAGCGTCGCCGCACCATGCAGCGCAAGAGCGACTTCGACAACGTGCCGGTCAAGCCGCAGCGCGTGTACCGCGAGATGAACCAGTACTTCCCGCGCGACGTGCGCTATGTCAGCACCATCGGCCTGTCGCAGATCGCCGCCGCGCAGTTCCTGTCGGTGAACCAGCCGCGCCACTGGATCAACTGCGGCCAGGCCGGCCCGCTGGGCTGGACCATCCCGGCCGCGATCGGCGTGAAGACCGCTTCGCCGAACTCGGACGTGGTGGCGATCTCGGGCGACTACGACTTCCAGTTCATGATCGAGGAACTGGCCGTGGCCGCGCAGTTCAAGGTGCCGTACATCCACGTGGTGGTGAACAACTCCTATCTCGGCCTGATCCGCCAGGCGCAGCGCAACTTCGAGATGGACTACTGCGTGCAGCTGGCCTTCGACAACGTCAACTCGCCCGAGCTGAACGGCTACGGCGTGGACCACGTCAAGGTGGTGGAAGGCCTGGGCTGCAAGGCGATCCGCGTGTTCAAGCCGGAAGACATCGCCCCCGCCTTTGCCGAAGCGCGCGACCTGATGGCCGAGTTCTCGGTGCCGGTGGTGGTCGAGGTGATCCTGGAGCGTGTGACCAACATCGCGATGGGCACCGAGATCGACAACATCAACGAGTTCGAGCCGATCGAAGACATCGAGGATGCGGACGAGGCCATCCTGAACGAAGAAGTGGAAACGGCGTAAGGCTCCACAGCCCCTTGCAGTCCGACACGTCATTCCCGCGGAGGCGGGAATCCAGTGTCTTTGAAAGTCACTGGGTTCCCGCCTCCGCGGGAACGACGAACAAAAACCAAGTCACAGGAGATGACAAATGACCAAACTTGCGGCCAACCTCACCATGCTGTTCAACGAAGTGGGCTTTCTCGACCGCTTCGAAGCCGCCGCGCGCGCGGGCTTCCGCGGCGTGGAGTTCCTCTTCCCGTATGCGTTCCACGCGGACCAGATCGCTGACCGCCTGAACCGCTTCCAGCTGGACCTGGTGCTGCACAACCTGCCCGCCGGCAAGTGGGACGCGGGCGAGCGCGGCATTGCCTGCCACCCGGACCGCGTCGGCGAATTCCAGGACGGCGTGGGCGAAGCCATCAAGTACGCCAAGGTGCTGGGCGTGCGCCAGCTGAACTGCCTGGTCGGCATCCTGCCGCAGAACGTCAAGCGCGAGCAGGCCCAGGAAACGCTGGTGGAGAACCTGCGCTTCGCCGCCGGCGCGCTGGCCGCCGAGCACATCGACCTGCTGGTCGAGCCGATCAACACCTTCGACATCCCCGGCTTCTTCCTGTCGCGCACCCAGCAGGCGGTCGACCTGATCAACCAGGTCAACGCGCCCAACCTGTACGTGCAGTACGACATCTATCACATGCAGCGGATGGAAGGCGAGATCGCCAACACCATCAAGGCCAACCTGCCGAAGATCAGGCACGTGCAGCTGGCCGACAACCCGGGCCGCAACGAGCCGGGCACGGGCGAGCTGAACTACCAGTACCTGTTCAAGTTCCTGGACGAGATCGGCTACACCGGCTGGATCGGCTGCGAATACAAGCCGAAGACCACCACCGAAGCCGGCCTGGGCTGGCGCGCCGCGCACGGCGTGCAGTAAGCCCCCGCGGTAACCCGCTACCACCTACTCGAACCAAGACAGACTTACTCTCAAGCAAGGAGACATCAATATGGCAAACCAACGCAACGTCGGCTTCATCGGCCTGGGCATCATGGGCGCACCGATGGCGGGCCACCTGCGCGCCGCCGGCCACACGCTGTTCGTGCATGACGTCAACCCGGCCCCGCAAGCGCTGGTCGATGCAGGCGTGACCGTCTGCACCAGCGCCGAGGAAGTCGCCAAGCGCGCCGACATCATCGTCATCATGGTGCCGGACACGCCGCACGTCGAGGCCGTGCTGTTTGCCGACAAGGGCGTTGCCGCCGCGCTGAAGGCCGCCGGCAAGGAAGCCAGCTACGGCAAGATCGTGGTCGACATGAGCTCGATCTCGCCGATCGCCACCAAGGACTTCGCCGCGCGCATCAACAAGCTGGGCGCTTCGTACCTGGACGCCCCGGTGTCGGGCGGTGAAGTCGGCGCCAAGGCCGCATCGCTGACGATCATGGTCGGCGGCCCGCAGGAGGCCTTCGACCAGGTCAAGCCGCTGTTCGAGCTGATGGGCAAGAACATCACGCTGGTGGGCGGCAACGGCGACGGCCAGACCACCAAGGTGGCCAACCAGATCATCGTCGCACTGAACATCCAGGCTGTGTCCGAAGCGCTGCTGTTCGCCTCCAAGGCGGGCGCCGATCCGGCCAAGGTGCGCGAGGCGCTGATGGGCGGCTTTGCGGCCTCCCGCATCCTGGAAGTGCATGGCGATCGCATGGTCAAGCGCACCTTCGATCCGGGCTTCCGCATCGAACTGCACCAGAAGGACCTGAACCTGGCGCTGCAGGGTGCCAAGGCGCTGGGCGTGGCACTGCCCAACACCGCCACCGCGCAGGAGCTGTTCAACACCTGCTCGGCCAACGGCCTGGGCAAGCAGGACCACTCGGCCCTGTGCCGCGCGATCGAGATCATGTCTAACCACCAGATCGCCAACGCCAAGTAAGCAGCAACCTTGTCGTCCCCGCCCCGCGGGGACGACTAGCTTTCGCAGTCAGCCAGTACCTCGTCAGCACCAGGATTCTTCATGCTCGCCACCGAACCCCAAGCCGCGCTGCTGTCGCCCCAGCGCACGGCAGCCCATCCCGGACAGATCAATCCGCGCGCGCTGCTGCGCGACCTGTTCGATACCGCGGTCGCTTCCGTCAGCGCCAGCCACTGCCTGCCGCCGCACCTGCCCGCGCCGCCCAAGGGCCGCACCGTGGTGATCGGCGCCGGCAAGGCCGCCGCCGCGATGGCGCAAGCGGTGGAAGCGAACTGGCAAGGCGAGCTGTCGGGGCTGGTGGTGACGCGCTACGGCCATGGTGCCGATTGCAGGCGGATCGAAGTGGTCGAAGCCGCCCACCCTGTTCCCGACGAAGCCGGCGCACGCGCCGCGCAGCGCATGGTGGAACTGGTGCAGGGCCTGACCGCCGACGACCTGGTGCTGTGCCTGATTTCCGGCGGCGGCTCCGCGCTGCTGGCCGCGCCCGCGCCGGGCCTGACGCTGGCCGACAAGCAAGCCGTGAACAAGGCGCTGCTCAAGAGCGGCGCGAGCATCGGCGAGATGAACTGCGTGCGCAAGCACCTGTCCGCGCTCAAGGGCGGACGCCTGGCGCTGCACTGCGCGCCGGCGCGCGTGGAGACGCTGCTGATTTCCGATATTCCGGGCGATGACCCGACCCTCATCGCCAGCGGCCCGACGCTGCCCGATGCGACCACCTGCGCCGATGCGCTGGCCGTGATCGCCAAGTACGGCATCGACGTGCCCGCCAATGTGCGCGCGCACCTGGAGAGCGGCGCGGGTGAAACGCCCAAGCCCGGCGACGCGCGCTTCAACGGCCACCGCAGCGTGACGCTGGCGACCGCGCAACAATCGCTGGAAGCCGCCGCGGCGCGCGCGCGCGAACTGGGCTTCGAGGCCCACATCCTGTCCGACTGCATCGAGGGCGAAGCGCGCGAAGTGGCCGAAGTCCACGCCGCCATCGCGCGCCAGGTCGCCCAGCGCGGCCAGCCCTTCAGCAAGCCGTGCGTGCTGCTGTCCGGTGGCGAGACCACCGTGACCGTGCGCGGCAAGGGCCGCGGCGGGCGCAATGCGGAGTTCCTGCTGTCGCTGGCGGTGGCGCTCGACGGCCTGCCCGGCGTGCATGCGATTGCCGGCGATACCGATGGCATCGACGGCTCGGAAGACAACGCCGGCGCGCTGCTGTCGCCCGACACGCTGACCCGCGCCGCCGGGCGTGGCCTGAATGCGCGCGCGCATCTGGAGAACAACGACGGCTACGGCTTCTTTGCCGGCGTGGACGACCTGATCGTCACCGGCCCGACCCGTACCAACGTGAACGACTTCCGCGCGATCCTGATCGTCTGACGATCGCCGCCAACGTAGTACCGACTGACTCGCGGCGCCGACGCGCCGCAACCGAGAATGGAAGAGGAGACATCATGAGACGCCAGCGCAAAGCGAAGATCGTGGCCACGCTCGGCCCCGCCAGCACCGACATCGCGGCGATCCGCGCGCTGTTCGAGGCCGGCGCGGACGTGTTCCGCCTGAACTTCAGCCACGGCACGCACGACGACCACCGCGCGCGCTACGACGCGGTGCGCCAGATCGAGGCCGAGACCGGCCGTCCCATCGCCGTGCTGGCTGACCTGCAGGGTCCCAAGCTGCGCATCGGCACCTTCGCCGCGGGCAAGGTCGCGGTGCGCACCGGCGACGTGTTCGTGCTCGACAGCGATCCAACCCCGGGCGACGGCACCCGCGTCTACCTGCCGCACCCCGAGCTGTTCGAAGCCGCGCAGCCGGGCCAGTCGCTGCTGATCGACGACGGCAAGGTGCGCCTGGCGATCGAGTCGGTCACCACTGGCACCATCACCACGCGCGTGGCCAACAACGGCACGCTGTCCGACCGCAAGGGCGTGAACGTGCCCGACGCGGTGATCCCCATCCCCGCGCTGACGGCGAAGGACCGCAAGGACCTGGACTTCGCGCTGTCGCTGGGCGCGGACTGGATCGGGCTGTCGTTCGTGCAGCGTCCGTCGGATATCGTCGAGGCGCGCGAGATCGTCGGCACCCGTGCCGGCATCCTGTCCAAGATCGAGAAGCCGGCCGCGCTGCAGCAGCTGGAAGAGATCGTGCGCGTGTCCGACTCGGTGATGGTGGCGCGCGGCGACCTGGGCGTTGAGCTGCCGCCCGAGCGCGTGCCCGGCGTGCAGAAGCGTATCCTGCGCGTGTGCCGCCAGCTGGGCAAGCCGGTGGTGATCGCCACGCAGATGCTGGAATCGATGATCGACTCGCCGGTACCGACGCGCGCCGAAGCGTCGGACGTGGCCAGCGCGATCTACGAAGGCGCCGATGCGGTAATGCTGTCGGCCGAGTCAGCCAACGGCCGCTACCCGGTGCAGGCGGTGTCGATGATGAACCGCATCGTCACCGAGGTCGAGCGCGACCCGCTGTACCGCAACCTGCTCGACGCGCAGCACGAGACCCCGCTGAACACGCGCCAGGACGCGATCTGCGCCGCGCTGCGCGAGGTCACGCAGATCATCGGCGCGGCGGCCACGGTGACCTATACGTCGTCGGGCGCCACCGCGCTGCGCGCCGCGCGCGAGCGGCCGTGCGCGCCGATCGTCAGCATCACGCCCAACCTGGACATCGCGCGCCGGCTGGCGATCGCGTGGGGCATCCACTCCACCGTGAGCCCGGACGTGCAGAGCGTCGACGAGATGGTCGAGGCCGCGACGCGCGCGGCGCTGGTGGAAGGCTACGCCGCGCCGGGCGACCAGATCACCATCGCGGCCGGCATGCCGTTCGGCCAGGGCGGGACGACCAACCTGCTGCGCGTGGCGGAAGTCGGCGCCAGCGCAGTGGCCACGGCCTCGTCCACGCGGGAAGCCGCATTGGCCTAGCCGACGCACCAGCGTCCCGTCGCGGGACGCTCAGGCAGTGACCGGACCGGGCGCAAGCCCGGTTTCTTATGTTTGCCGCACACCGCCCGCGTTGCCCGTCTCCAGGGCGATCGGGTGGTGTTTTTTTTTTGGGGCGCAGAAAGGCAAAAGAGGGGTACAAAAAGGGGGGCGGTTTTGGGCGCACGCGGGCCGCCCGAGCCCATTGCTATACTGACTTTCAACCCGGCAAATCCCGGATCTCCCTCACATTGCCCCAGGAGCCTGCAACATGCGCCTCGATGACGAAGCCGAAAGCCAGCACGTAGAAGACCGCCGCGGCGGATTCGGCGGGCTGGGCGGCAAGTCGATCGGCATTGGCACGGTCATCGTCGCGTTGGCCGCGTCGTATTTCTTCGGCATCGACCCGATGCTGATCATGCAGGGCGCATCGGTGCTGCAAGGCTCTGGCCAGCAGCAACAGCAGCAGCAGGCCAACCGCCCGCCCGCCACCGACCAGATGACGGTGTTCACGCGCAAGGTGCTGGGCAATACCGAGCGCACCTGGCAACACATCTTCGAGACCGAGCTGAACCGCCGCTACGCACCGCCGACGCTGGTGCTGTTCTCCGGCGCCACGCCGACCGCGTGCGGCACGGGCCAGTCGGCGATGGGCCCCTTCTACTGCCCCGGCGACCAGAAGGTCTATATCGACCTGGCTTTCTATGACGAACTGCGCAAGCGCTTTGGCGCCAGCGGCGACTTTGCCCAGGCGTACGTGATCGCGCACGAGATCGGCCACCATGTGCAGAACCTGCTGGGCGTGTCCGAAAAGGTCGACGCCGCGCGCCGCCGCATGGGCGAGGCGCAGGCCAACCAGCTGTCGGTGCGCATGGAACTGCAGGCCGACTGCCTGGCCGGCGTGTGGGCCGCCACCGCGCAGCGCGCCAACCAGCAACTGCTGGAACCGGGCGATATCGAGGAAGGCCTGAAGGCCGCCGCCGCCATCGGCGATGACCGGCTGCAACGCCGGTCGCAAGGCTATGTCGTGCCGGAGGCCTTTACCCACGGCTCCAGCGAACAGCGCGTGCGCTGGCTGCGCCGCGGCATCGAGTCGGGCGACGTCCGCAAGTGCGACACCTTCGCCGCGCGCGAGCCCTGAAGCCTTAGCCCAAGGGCACCGCGGCGCGAAGGCGGCGTGACCAGCGTGGTGGAGGCCGCCGGGCGCGCGGCTCGCCAGCGCCTGCGCCCGGTGGTGATGACCTCGCTGGCGTTCGTGCTGGGTACGCTGGCGGTGCCGCTGCTGTACGCGGCGATCGCGCGCAGGCTGCCAAAGGCGCAGGCGGAGCGGCACGACGCCGCTGCCACGCAGCCGCCGGCGGCATGAGACGCGCGCAGGCTATCGCAGCCGTGGGCTTGCAATCAGCACAATCGGACAAAGAGAAGAAAGACGGGGGAGAAAAACGCCTGCCAGGCGAAGAGAGAAGGAGGAGGAGGTCGGCCGGGCAGGCGGGAGAGAAAACGTGCGGCCACCGTGGTGGCCGCTTCAGGTCAGGCGTTCGGCTGTGCCGCTCAGACGCGATAGCCGTACAGCGAGCCGTCACCCGTGCGCGAGTTGTCGAGCGCGCGGTCAGCGATATCGCCGCTGAAGGTGTGCGTACCTTCGCTGAAGGTATCGAACTTGCCTTGCTTAGAGATCTCGCCGCTGAAGGTATGCGTGCCTTCGGTGAAGGTGTCGAACTTGCCACCCTGGCGCGAGCCTTCCGAATACACATCGAAGCGGCCGGTGCGGGCGCCATCGGTATATGTATCGAACTTGCCTTGCTTGGCGCCGTCGGTGTACACGTCGTACTTGCCGGCGCGCAGCGCATCGGCATACACATCAAACTTGCCGACCTTGCTGGTGGCGGGGGCAGCCAACGCCGCAGCGGACGCGGCCACTGCCGCGAACACAAGCGCGCCGCCAAGGATACGTCTGGCGATCATTTCGGGACTCCTTCAACTGATTTCGTCGGTCTTATTTTTTGGCCGGGTGAAACTCCGACCGCCCGGCAATCTATGTTGCGATGCGAGCACGGACTGAAGATTAGTCACAGTGCGCGCAAGCAGAAATGCCGCTGCGACGAATGGTGCGTTGCGAGTCGTGAAACGACTCGCTTGCCGATGAATGGTGTCCACGGAGCGCCGGTTGCACGCAGGCGGCTGGGCTTGCGTGTGGCCAGGCCGGCACGCGCCGGCGGGCGCGCGCTGCGCTCAGAGCGTGTACTGGCCGCTGGCTTCCGGCTGGAAAGCGATCTCGCCGATCGTCACCTGCTGCTCACGGCCGTCCGGCAGGCGGTAGCCGACGGTCTGGCCGGCACGTGCGCCCAGCAACGCCTGGCCCACCGGCGACAGCACCGACAGCCGGCCGGCGTCGAAATCGGCCGCATCCGGGTAGACCAGCGTCCAGTTGCGCGGCGACGGATCGCCAGGCAGCGTGCACACCAGGCGCGAGTTCATGGTGACCACATCGGTCGGGATTTCGTCAGGCGCAACGATCGTGGCGCGCGCCAGCAGGCTGTCGAGCATGTCTTCGAGCTGGGTCGAGCCGGCGCGGCTGGCGATGCGCTCAAGGCGCGTGACGTCGAGCTCGGTCAGGTACAGCGACGGGGTCGCCACCTGAGTGGATCGTGTAGTTTTGGCGGATTGCTTCTTGGTGGCCTTCATGGCGGATCCTCCGGCAGTCATGGATTAGCGCGGCCCGGCCGCATGAACGTGGCGGGCGGCAGCGCGGTCAGGTCTTGGCTTTGCGCAGCAGCGCGAATATCGACGGTGCCGGCGTGTCAGTCGTCGGCAACCATGGAGAGGCTGGCTCGGGCCCGGTTCGGCCCGGGCCCCGTGTGGGGGAGAGTCAGGCTGGGAACCGGGCGGATGCAGGCGGTGCGCTGATCCGGCGCGGGGACATGGCGAACGCGGACGCGCGCGGGCGGCCGGTCCGCTGCAGGCGGACAGGCGCGTCGGTCATCGGCGTCAAGCGATCGTTCACGGTCATGTGGAAAAGATTGGAGTGCGGCGGCCATCTGGCCGTAAGGCCGGCAACGTAAGTCATTGCTTACTATGCAAGGCGCCGCCCGGGCTCGTGCACCGCTGTGGTGCGATCACGGTGACAGTCATCGTAGCACAGCGATGCGGCCGCGTACCTCACCCATTGGCGGCATGCCCGCTATCGTCGGCGCTATCGTGCGCGCCAGGATGGCATTCACAGGCGGCCCCGGCGGCGGCCTGCTGCAGGTTCTGCAGGATGCCGCATTCGCTGGCGGGCTGGTGGTGGTGATGGTGGCAGGTTTCGCGCAGTGCGCGCAACTGCCCTTCCAGCGCTTCGAGCGCCACCCGCTGCGCATGGATCTGCGCGATCTGGCGGTCCAGCAGCGTGTTGATGTCGTCACAATCCTGCGACGGGTTGCGCTCGAACTCGCGCAGCCTGCGCACGTCCGACAGGCTCATGCCGAGCGAGCGGCAATGGCGCACGAAGTTCAACTGCACCAGGTGGCCGTCGTCATAGCGCCGGTAGCCGTTGGCCTCGCGCCGCGGGGCGTCGAGCAGCCCCTCGCGTTCGTAATAGCGGATGGTCTCGACATCGCAGCCGCTGGTACGGGAAAGCTCGCCGATACGCATGGTGGAAGTCCTGTCTTGGAAGATCGAATCCTGTAATCGCTCCAGGGTTTTGGCTAGTGTAGGGCAGTCTGCGCAACCTTGCAGCGGCGTGCGGCAGCCGGCGCCGACGTCATGGCGCATCCTGTAGAATCCCTCAACACCACCGATAAGTCGTCCCCCAATTGCGTTCGCTCCGGCTTCTCCTGCTGGTCATGATGCTGGCCTTCCTGCCCCTGCCGGGCTGGGCGGGCGCGCTCGCGCACGCCGCGGGTACGATCGGCGACGGGCTGGCGGCGTCCGCCACCGCACCGGCTGCAAGTGCAGCCGACAAAATGTCCGACCAAAGGTCCGATGACATGGCCGGCGATGTCGCGCAAGCTGAACCGTCCGTCCTGGCCGATTCCGTCCCTTCTCCCGAATCCCCCGAGCCGCAACCGCAGCCCGGCGCCGACCTTGCCGAGCAACTGCTGCCGGCATCTCCGCTGCGCCTGGCAGCGTGGGCGGGCCGCGCCGGCCGGCCGCGCTACGCCGGCGCCGCGCTGCCCGAACCCGACCTGCCGCTGCTGCCCCGCCCGCCGCGCGCCTGAGCGTGCGCGGCCGCGGTTGTCCGCGTCCGCCGTTTCCTGCGCGCCGTGCCGCGGGTGCGGTGCGCGCTTGCGGCTCGTCCGCATCCCCGCCGTAGTTGCTCCACATCCACTTCGATTGCACTCGACTGCATTCCATACACACATGAAACGCGTACTGCTTTTCCTGGCGACCAACATCGCCGTCATGATCGTCCTCAGCATCACCGCCAGCGTGCTCGGCGTGAACCGCTTCCTGACCGCCAACGGCCTGAACCTGGGCATGCTGCTGGCCTTTGCGGCGCTGATGGGTTTTGGCGGCTCGTTTATCTCGCTGCTGATGTCCAAGACCATCGCCAAGTGGTCCACCGGCGCGCAGGTCATCACCCACCCGAGCACCAGCACCGAGCTGTGGCTGGTGCAGACGGTGGAAAAGCTGGCGCAGCGCGCCGGCCTGCCCATGCCCGAGGTGGCAATCTACGACGGCGAACCCAACGCCTTCGCCACCGGCGCAACCAAGAACAGCTCGCTGGTGGCGGTGTCCACCGGTCTGCTGCAATCGATGTCGCACGAGGAAGTGGAGGCGGTGCTGGCGCACGAGGTCGCGCACGTGGCCAACGGCGACATGGTCACGCTGACGCTGATCCAGGGCGTGGTCAACACCTTCGTCATCTTCCTGGCGCGCGTGGTCGGCTACTTCGTCGATTCGATGCTGCGCAAGAACGACGAAGAATCGAGCGGCCCCGGCATCGGCTACATGGTGACCGTGATCGTCTGCGAGATCGTGTTCGGCATCCTGGCCAGCATCATCGTGGCGTGGTTCTCGCGCCAGCGCGAATTCCGCGCCGATGCCGGCGCATCGGGCCTGATGGGTTCGCCCACGCCGATGGTCTCGGCGTTGCGCCGCCTGGGCGGCCTGGAGCCGGACGGACTGCCGCAGAACATGCAGGCCATGGGCATTGCCGGCGGCAAGTCGTGGATGGCGCTGTTCTCCAGCCATCCGCCGATCGAGGAACGCATTGCCGCGCTACAGTCGGCCCGCTGACCTGAGGCTGGCCTCGCAAGCGGGGCTAGTCGAGCACCCTGCCGCGCAGCGCCTTGACCTGGCTGCGCTGGCTCTTGCCTTCCAGCCTGCGCCGGCGCGATGCCAGCGTCGGACGCGTGGCGCGCCGCACGCGCGGCGGCGTAGCCACGCTGCGCACCAGTTCATGCAGGCGCCGCACCGCTTCGTCGCGGTTCTGCTCGAGGCTGCGGAATTGCTGCGCCTTGATCACCACCACGCCGTCGCGCGTGATGCGGTGATCGTGCAGGGCCAGAAGGCGTTCCTTATGGTCGGGCGGCAGCGAAGAGTCCCGCACGTCGTAACGCAGGTGCACGGCGTTGGATACCTTGTTGATATTCTGGCCGCCCGCGCCTTGCGCGCGGATCGCGGTGATCAGGTATTCGTGGTGGGGAATGACTAGCTCGTCGACCATGCTGCATCATAGCAAGCCGGCCCCGCGCCGGACCGCACCTAGCGCCACGAATAAGCCAGGCCAATGCCATAGGTAACCTGGTTGCGCGTGCCGCGCTGCGTGACGATCGGGCTGTCGGCCGCGTCGCCGGCCAGCCGCTGCGCGTAGACCATCGCGCCGCCATACCAGTGCTTGTCGAACTGGTAGATCATCGCCAGCCAGCCCGTAAACTGCTCCAGCCCGCCGCCCGGGCTGTAGACGGGCAGGCCGCTGGCTGCCGAATCCGCCGGCGTTACGCCGAAGTAGGTACGGTTGAAGCTGCCGCTGACCCAGGTCGCGCCCAGGCCCATGCCCGCGTAGATGCGCTGGTGCAGCGGCATCCAGAAGGTGCCGGTGGCGGTGACGCGGCTGCCGCCGTAAACGATGCCGGCATTGGTCATCACGTTGATGCCGCCGCGCAGCCGCCACGGGACGCGGCCAGGGTTCAGGTATTCATAGCCGATGTACCCGCCCGCCTCCACCGTGGTGTCGATCTCGTGCACCTGCGCCACCACCGGATCGTCGACATTGTTGCGGCCCAGCCGCAGCCCTACCGCCGGCCCCCACTGGAATCCCGTCAGGCCGCCGAAATTGAACTGTGCATACGGCCCATACCATTCCAGCAGGCGGCCGCCCGGGGTCACGTAGCGCACGCCGGGCACCACGCCGATCATGCGGTCCTTGCCGCCGGCGAACTCGGTGGTAGAGCCGACGCCGAGGCCGACCATGTTCGGCAGCGATCCTGGCAGGCTGACCGGCGCGGCCTCGCCGGGGTGCGCGGCCACGGCCAGCGCAATGCCGGCCAACGCGCCGCGCAGCCAGCGCGGGAGGCTTGTCGAGATAACCATGACAGGGCATTCGGGACAGGGTGTGGTCGGGTGAATCTATCAGCATGGCCGTGGCGCGAGGTGGCGGGACCGTCATGAAACTTTTTGCGCCGCGAATTAAGTGCGCGCCGATATCCATGCCAGCAGTGGCGATATCCATACCTGGCAGCCTCGATCATTCCTTATTTGGCAATGACGCATCGAGTTCTTTGTTTATTATGCCGGATAGCACATGATGAGTTCAGCTTTCGCTGACCTCCGCCCCCCTGCTGCTGCGCACCGCCTCGCACCTGAGCGCGGTGCTGGCGGCCAGCGCGCTATTGTTGGGGCTGCTGCTGTGGGTCACGCTGCAGGGCTTCCGCAAGCTGTTTTCGCACTACCTCGCCCGCGGCGAAGCGCTGCGCGAACTGGCCGAGACCGACGCGCTGACCGGGCTGGGCAACCGCCGCGTTATTCGAGGCGCGTTTTGCCATCCGCGGCAGCAGCACGGCGAATTCCTCGCCGCCGATGCGCGCCCGGCACGTCGATGGCCCGCACGGTCGCGCGCATCACGTCGGCCAGCTTCTTCGGCACGCGGTCGCCGCTGGCGTGGCCCAGTTGTCGTTGACGCGCTTGAAGCGGGGTCAATATCGACCATCAGCATCGACATCGGCGTCTTATCGCGCAGGCTGTGGTTGTGCGTTGTTGTTCTTCGCGGCGGTGGTGGCGGCGGAGGAAAAGCGGGAAATCCGGATGGGATTGGCGCGCCCGGCTGGGATCGAACCAGCAACCCCTGCCTTCGGAGGGCAGTACTCTATCCATTGAGCTACGGGCGCACAGAGACGGTTTTTTAAACCGGTATTGCGGGTACAGCAATGCAGCGCGCGAATGCCGCCGCAGGAAAGTCGCATAGGATACCGCGTTTGCCCCGCGCCGTCCATGCGGGCCTCTCCGGAGGGTCCGCCTTACGTCTCGCAACCGCCGCTTTTGGCACTGGCGAAGGGTGGAATGGGGCTATAATCGCCAGCTATTTGCGTCAAATCGTGCCCCTCACGCAGTCGACCAGGATCAAGGCTTTGCGGCTTGGTTTCGGCGACAATCCGGGGCCCGGCCCGGGAGACACTCCGAAGTGCGCAAATAGCGACAGACCCGAGCCAGGCAATGGCCGCAAGGCAGCATGGGGCGGACTTCTGTCGGGTCCCTGCGGGCCAGGTAGTGGTCAGACTAGGGCCAGATAAAGCAAGCCGAGGGTGAGCGGCCAGAAGGTTTCCTGCAAAACTGAGAGTTCTGTATGAGCGACGTCCACAACGAACACCACGAACACGAGTCTCCCATCAAGACCCCCAAGCAGCTGATCGCTGTGGTGGTCGCGGCTTTCCTGGTACCGATCCTCGTGATCGTCCTCCTGGTCAACTTTGTGGGACACGGCTCCACTGAAAGTGCCGGCACTGCCACCACCGCGGAAGCCGTCAACGACCGCATCAAGCCGGTCGCGTCGCTCGAAATCAAGGACCCCAATGCACCGCGCGTGTTCAAGACCGGCGAACAGGTCTACAAGGAAATCTGCGCGGCCTGCCACGCCACTGGCGCGGCGGGAGCGCCCAAGTATGGTACTGCCGGCGACTGGAGCGCGCGTATCGGCCAGGGCTTTGACGGCCTGATGAAGTCGGTGCTGGGCGGCAAGGGCGCAATGCCGCCGCGCGCCGGCAGCACGCCTGACGACTACACCGATTACGAACTGGCCCGCGCCGTGGTCTACATGGCCGACGCCGGTGGCGCGAAGTTCCCCGAGCCGCCGGCACCGGCTGCCGCTGCCCCGACGACCGCTGCGGCGCCGGAAGCCGCTGCGGCTGCTGCTGCGCCCGCACCGGCCGCACCCGCTGCTGCGGCTCCGGCAGCCGCTGCCGCGGCGCCAGCCGCAGCGTCGGCCGACGTCGGCAAGAAGGTCTATGACCAGGTCTGCGCCGCCTGCCACGCCGCCGGCGTGGCAGGTGCGCCCAAGTTTGGCGACAAGGCCGCCTGGGCGCCGCGCCTGAAGGAAGGCATGGACGCGGTCCACAACTACGCACTGAAGGGCAAGGGTGTGATGCCGCCCAAGGGTGGCTACGCCGGCCCGGACGCCGACGTGATCGCCGCGTCGGACTACATGGCGAACGCAGCCAAGTAAGGCACGACTGCGCCGCAAACAACAACGCCCGCGAAATTCGCGGGCGTTTTTTCATGCCTGGCGGCGGTTACACGACGCGCGAGTAGCGCGCCCGCGGCACGATGCGGATCGGTTGCGCGCCGTCGTTGGCGGACCGGCGAGTGCCTTCGCTTTCGGGCCCGGCGACCGCCACGCGTGCGGCATCGTCGCGCAGGTAGCGGTCGAACGCCATCGCCACGCGCCGCACCAGCAGGCGTCCCAGCGGCGTGACCGTGATGCGGGCTGGCTGGACCTGCACCAGCCCGTCGGCCGCCAGGGTGGCAAGGTCGGCCAGTTCGGGCGCGAAATCGGTGCCGAAGTCAATGCCGTGGCGCCGCTCCAGCGCGGGGATATCCAGCACGCCGTTGCACATCAGCGCGCCGATCAGTTCGCGGCGCAGATGATCGTCGGCGGTCATCTCCACCCCGCGCGCCAGCGGCAGGCGCTCCTGGTCCAGCGCGCCGTAGTACTCGTCCAGCGTGCGGGCGTTCTGCACGTAGCGGCCCGCCACCGCGCCGATCGCCGAGACGCCGAGGCCGAGCTGGTCGTAGCCGGCGTGCGTGGAGTAGCCCTGGAAGTTGCGCTGCAGCCGGCCTTCGCGCTGCGCCACGGCGAGGTCGTCATCGGGCAGCGCGAAGTGGTCCATGCCGATATAGACGTAGCCCTCGGCGGTCAGGCGTTCGATGGTGGAGACCAGGATGTCGAGCTTCTCGCCGGCAGGCGGCAGCGCGCTTTCGTCGATGCGCCGCTGTGGCTTGAACACATGCGGCAGGTGCGCATAGCTGTAGACCGAAAGGCGGTCGGGCCGCAGCGCCAGCACCTGGTCGATGGTGCGGCCAAAGCGTGCGGCAGTCTGGTGCGGCAGGCCGTAGATCAGGTCGAGGCTGACCGAGCGGAAGCCCAGCCGGCGCGCGGCGTCGACCACGGCACGGGTCTCTTCGTACGACTGGATCCGGTGGATGGCCTGCTGCACCTCGGGATCGAAATCCTGCACGCCCAGGCTGACGCGGTTGAACCCAAGTTCGGCCAGCAGCGCCATGCGCGCGTCATCGACGCGGCGCGGGTCGATCTCGATCGAATGCTCGCCATCGGGCGGCAGTTCGAAATGCTCGTGCAGCAGCGCCATCACGCGGCGCATTTCTTCGGGATCCAGGAAGGTCGGCGTGCCGCCGCCCCAGTGCGACTGGAGCACGCGCCGGCGCGTGCCGAGCCGCGCGGCCAGCAGCGCCATCTCGCGGCCCAGGTAGGTGACGTAGCGGGCGCTGCGGCCGTGGTCGCGCGTGATGATCTTGTTGCAGCCGCAGTAGTAGCAGATGTTCTCGCAGAACGGGATATGCAGGTAGAGCGACAACGGCGCGGGCGCATCGGCACGGCAGGCGGCCAGGGCGTCGTGGTACAGCGACAGGTCCGGGCCGTTCCTGAAGCGGTCGGCAGTCGGGTAGGAGGTGTAGCGCGGGCCGTTGCCGTCGATGCGGCCGGCGAGAGCGCGAAAGTCCGACAGCGCGCGGCGGTCGGGCGCAAGGGTAGTCATGGCAAGCGGGTTCATGGGGGGGCGCGGGGGGAACGGTGTTTGACAGCCCATGCTAGGACTGCGCGCCGCGCGTTGCGTTGATCGTCGTCAAGCGCGGCGTTGGCACGGCACGGGTGCGCAGGCGCCCCGCGTCACACGGCGGTAATACGTGGCGGATACGCTGCGCGCCGGCGCGACTTGCGCCCCCTTTTCCTATTGCGCGATGCCGATCCCGGACACCCTGCCCCCTTCCCTGCCGTACCTACCGCTGCGCCGACGCCTGCTGGCGGCCGGCGCAGCGGCCCTGGCGCTGCCCAATGCCCCGCTGCTGGCCCAGTCTCCCGCGCGCCGCACCGTGGTGGTGGGCCACCTGATCGACCGCGGTAGTGCGCAGGCGGACCTGGCGCGCGACTACCTGGCCGGCGCCAAGGTGCTGTTCGACGCGGTCAATGCCGCCAACGGCCCGGTACGGATCGCCCACGTGGTGCGCAACGCCGATCCCGATCCGCGCCGCGCGGTGGCCCAGGCGGTGGCGCTGGCCGACAGCGAGCACGCCGAGCTGCTGTTCGGCGCCGGCGACCGTCTCCTGCCGGCGCTGGCGTCATCGGCCGAGCTGGTCCGGCGCGGCGTGCAGATTGTGGCGCCGCTGTCGGGCCTGGCATTGGCAGCGGACAACGTCTGGTTCACCCGCGCCGACTACCAGGCCGAACTCGACGCGGCAGTGCGGCAGTTGCGCAGCTATGGCCTGAGCGCGATCGCGCTGGCGGTGGCGCCGGACTTCGCCACGCCATCGCTGGCCCGGCTGGAGGCGCAGACCGGCACGCGCGCGGTGCCGCTCGATCCCAAAGCCGACCCGGGTGCCGACGCTGCGGCACGCCGCATTGCAGCCGCCCGCCCCGGCGCCGTGATCGTCGCGGGCGATACGCTGGCCTATGCCGGACTGGGCCGCGCACTGGCGGCGCAGGGCTGGTATGGCTTCCTGGTCGGCCTGTCGTCGGTCAGTGCCACGGCCGCGCGCGAGATCCTGGGTACCGGCTACGCCGGCGGCATGGTGCTGACCCAGGTCGCGCCCGGCCCGCAGCAGGCCACGCTGCGCGTGGTCAGGGAACACGTAGCGCGCATGAAGCAATACCTGGATGAGCCGCCGTCCTCGGCGACGCTGGCCGGCTATATCGGCGCCGCATGGCTGGCACGGGCGCTGGCCGGCGTGCGCGCCGGCGGTGCCGCCGAGCTGCGCCGCGCACTGCAAGGCCGTGTCGACGTGGGGGACTTTACCCTCGACTTCAGCCACGGCCAGCGCGGCTCGCAGTACGTCACGCTGGCGGTGTCAGGCGCGCGGTAGCGACAGGCGCGCGCAGGCCGCCTTCGGGACGGTTGGACAAGACCAGCTCGCCGCCATGCCGCGCGGCGATATCGGCAGCGATCGACAAACCCATGCCGACCCCGCCGGTGGCGCGGCTGCGCGACGATTCGAGCCGGTAGAACGGCTCCATCACGCGCGCCAGCTGGTCTTCCGGAATGCCGGGGCCATCGTCGCAGATATCGATCAGCACCCGCGCCGGGCTGTCGGTCAGCACGATGCTGGCCGCGCCGCCATAGCGCCGCGCATTCTCGACCAGGTTGACCACCGCGCGCCGCAGCTCCGACGGCCACGCCAGCAGCTGCTGCGCCTGGCCGCTGAGCGCGACCTCGTGGCCGCTGTCGGCGGCGTCGTCGACCACCGCCTGCAGCAGGGCGAGCACGTCCAAAATTGCCCCCGCACGCTGGCGCGGCGGGGGCCAATTACAGGGAAAAACCAGACTTGATGTCTGGCGCGGCAAGACCCGGGCAGCCCCTGCCGCCGCAAGCCGCACACCGTGAAAAGCGCAGAGCGGCACAACCGTCATGCTAAGGACAGCGGCGCGCGCGGTCTTGTCGGCCTGGTAGGGTTTTGTATCGGGCTTCGTACCTAAGATCAGCCTGCCGCTGTCTTGCCTGGGCCGCCGAGCAGCGCCTTGAGCGCGCCGAGCCGGTCCTTGGGGCTCATCGCCGGAGTTTCGTCCTTGGGTGCCGGCGCTTCTTCCAGCTTCATCTCGCCGATAAAGCGCGACGGCTGGCAAGAGTACGTCTCGCGCGCGCGCTTGCGCTTCTTGCACCAGCTGATCTGCAGGCTGCGCTGCGCGCGCGTGATGCCGACGTACATCAGCCGGCGCTCTTCCTCGATCTTCTCGTCGGTCATGTCGTCGTCTTCGCGGCAGTGGGGCAGGATGCCCTCTTCCACGCCGACCAGGAACACGTGCGGATATTCCAGCCCCTTGGAGGCGTGCAGCGTGGACAGCCGCACGGCGTCGGGATCTTCCTCGCGCCCTTCGAGCATGCTCATCAGCGCCACGGTCTGCGTCAGCTCAAGCAGGTTCTTGCCTTCGCTGCCGAAGCCGTCGGCGTTGTCATAGCCGGTGGCTTCCTCGCCCTCGGCCGCTTCCGGCTTGGTGCCCTTGCGCTTGAGCCATTCGAGGAACTCCAGCGTGTTGGTCCAGCGCGACTGCGCCTGGCGCTCGTCGAAGCTGTCGTACAGGTATGCCTCGTAGTGGATGCCGGCCATCAGGTCGTCGAGCACTTCGGTGGCCGGATCTTTGGCCGCGCGGTCGGCCAGCCGCACCATCGATTCGCAGAACACGCGCAGCGGCTCCAGCTGGCGCGGCTGCAGCTTGCCCTCGATGCCGCCCATCATCGCCGCCTCGAACAACGACACCTTGGCCTGCCCGGCAAACGTGCCCAGCACTTCGAGCGTGGTATTGCCGACGCCGCGGCGCGGCGTGGTGATCGCGCGGATAAAGGCGGGATCGTCGTCGGGATTGGCGATCAGGCGCAGGTAGGCGCAGATGTCCTTGATCTCGGCCTTGTCGAAGAAGCTCTGGCCACCCGACAGCACATAGGGAATGCGCTCGCGCCGCAGGATCTGCTCGAACAGCCGCGCCTGGTGGTTGCCGCGGTACAGGATGGCGTAGTCGCGGAACTGCGCGCGGCGCTCGAACTTGTGCGCCGACAGGCGGAACACCACCGACTCCGCCTCGTGCTCCTCGTCGTTCATCGGGTGGATGGCGATGGGATCGCCCATGCCGTGCTCGCTCCACAGCTTCTTGTCGAAGAGCTTGGGATTGTTGGCGATGACCGCGTTGGCCGCTTCCAGGATGCGCACGGTGGAGCGGTAGTTCTGCTCCAGCTTGATCACCTTGAGGTCGGGGAAGTCGGTCTGCAGCCCGCGCAGGTTGTCCAGCGTGGCGCCGCGCCAGCCGTAGATGGCCTGGTCGTCGTCGCCCACCGCGGTAAAGGCCGGCGCGCGCAGGTGCGAGCCCCCCGCCAGCAGCTTGAGCAGCTGGTACTGGCAGGCGTTGGTGTCCTGGTACTCGTCGACCAGGAAGTAGCGCAGCCGGTTCTGCCACTTGAGCTGTACCGCTTCGTTGCGCGCGAACAGTTCCGCGGGCAAGCGGATCAGGTCGTCGAAATCCACCGCCTGGTACGCGTTCAGCGTGGCGACGTAGTTGCGGTAGACCAGCGCGGCCTGGTGCTCGTCGGCATTGGCTGCCTGCGCGATCGCGGCCTCGGGGTCGACCATGCCGTTCTTCCACAGCGAGATCGTGCTCTGCACGCCGCGGATCAGCTTCTTGTCGGTGGTGCCGAGCTGCTCCTGGATCAGGCCGAAGCAGTCGTCCGAATCCATGATCGAGAACTGCGGCTTCAGGCCGACGTGTTCCGCCTCCATGCGCAGAATCTGCACGCCCAGCGAGTGGAAGGTACAGACTGTGAGCTGCTTGAGCGGGATGCGCTTGCCCTCGCGCGTGGTCTTGCCTTCCATCAGCTTGCCGATGCGTTCCTGCATCTCCTTGGCAGCCTTGTTGGTGAAGGTGACGGCAGCGATATGGCGCGGCTCGAAGCCCTTGTCTTCGATCAGGTGCGCGATCTTCTGCGTGATCACGCGGGTCTTGCCCGAGCCCGCCCCGGCAAGGACGAGGCAGGGTCCGTCCAGATAGCGGACGGCTTCAGATTGGGCGGTGTTGAGGCCGTGGCTCATGCGCGGGAATGCTTGCGTGGGGTGGTCGGGACGGCGTCGCGCCCTGTACACCACATGGGGCGGCGCCGGACGCAAAACTAATCATGTTAACACGCTGGGCCGGCCCTGATCAGTCAGCGGGAACCGCTTTTTCCGGGGGCGGGGACGTTACCGAAGTAACACTTGGTAAGTCCAAAAACCGGGCGTCCGGACCCTCCTCTAACCAGTATGGCGGGATGGCAGACCTGCGTCCCGAACGTACTCAAAGTTACTTTCGGAGCCCATCATGAAAATGATACGAGCCTTTTCCAAAGCGACGATGGCCGGCATAGCCGTTGCGGCCCTGGCCACCGGCTGTGCCGACATGACACCGAAGCAGCGCAACACGGTAATTGGTGCCGGCGTGGGCGCGGCCGGCGGTGCTGCGTTGACGCACGGTAGTGCCGCAGGCACGCTGGGCGGTGCCGCCCTGGGCGGCGTGGTCGGTAACGTAATGACCGACGACCATCGCCGTTGATAGGGCGAATGGCTGCTGGCGGGGGGCGCCCGCCGCGTTGACAAAGGCAGGGCCCTCCCGTACATTGCGCGCATCCGACCGGGAGAGCGCGCATATCTGCGCCGCCGAAGGGGTATCACCCGAAAACTCTCAGGCACCACGGACCGCTCGGATCGGCATGCAACATGCACACGATGCATGCCGCACTCTGGAGAGCGGCACCCGCCATTCATGGCGAGCGTGCCCACCGAAGGGGCGCGCGAGGACGGGATTCAACGAATCCGCCTCGTAATCTCTCAGGTATCGAGGACAGAGGGGTCATCCGCCGCAGCGGATTGCTTGGCCATTGGCATAGCGATCGTTGCGGCGGATGGCCCTTTTTTGTTTTCGCAACCCGACATTGCCCCGAGGATTCCATGACGCTCCAGGCCACGCCCCTCAACGCCATCCACCGCGCCCTCGGCGCCCGCATGGTCGACTTCGGCGGCTGGGACATGCCGGTCAACTACGGCTCCCAGATCGAAGAACACAACGCCGTGCGCACCGACGCCGGCATGTTCGACGTCTCGCACATGTGCGTGGTCGACCTCAGCGGCCCCAATACCCGCGCCTTCCTGCGCGGCCTGCTGGCCAACAACGTCGACAAGCTGCAGACGCCGGGCAAGGCGCTGTACTCGTGCATGCTCGACGAAAAAGGCGGCGTGATCGACGACCTGATCGTCTATTTCTTTGCCGAGGACCGTTTCCGCCTGGTGGTCAACGCCAGCACCGCGGTCGGCGATATCGACTGGATCCGTGCGCGCAACGACGCCACCGGCAGCGGCGTGACCATCACCCCGCGCCGTGAAGATGTTGCGCCCGCGGGCGCGCAGCCGCTGGCGATCGTCGCGGTGCAGGGCCCTAACGCCCGCGCCAAGGTGTGGAGCACCTTCCCGTCGACCCAGTCTTCCGATGCGCTCAAGCCGTTCAACGCTGTCGTGGTGCAGGACCCCGCACTTGGCGAAGTCATGGTCGCGCGCACCGGCTACACCGGCGAAGACGGCTTCGAGCTGGTGGTGCCGGCGGCCAGCGTCGCCGGCCTGTGGGAAAAACTGAATGCCGCGGGCGTGCGCCCGGCCGGCCTGGGCGCGCGCGACACGCTGCGCCTGGAAGCCGGCATGAACCTGTATGGCCAGGACATGGATATCAGCACCTCGCCGCTGGACGCGGGCCTGGCCTGGACCGTCGACCTGCAGAGCGAGCGCGACTTCACCGGCAAGGCGGCACTGGCCGCGGCCGGCTCGCGCCAGCAATTCCTCGGCCTGATCCTGCGCGACAAAGGTGGCGTGCTGCGCGCCCACCAGAAGGTCATCACCGCCGCCGGTGACGGCGAAATCACCAGCGGCACCTTCAGCCCCTCGCTGTCGCAATCGATCGCGTTCGCGCGCCTGCCGCAGGGCGTGAACGTCGGCGACACCGTGCAGGTGGAGATCCGCGACCGCAAACTCAACGCGACTGTGGTTAAACTGCCGTTTGTGCGTAATGGCAAGGCACTCGTGAGCTAAGGGAAACATCCGCTCACCCAACGGTCGCCCTCGCCTGCCGGCAGCGTTGCCGGGCAGGCATCACCCAACAAGAAACAGATCTGAATCCGGAGAACCTTCATGAATTTCCCCGCCGACCTCAAATACACCGAGTCGCATGAGTGGGTGCGCGTCGAAGCCGACGGCACGCTCACCATTGGCATCACCGACCACGCACAGGATGCGCTGGGCGACATCGTCTTCCTGGAACTGCCCGAAGTGGGCAAGTCGGTCGGTGCCGGCGACGCGCTGGCAGTGGTGGAATCTGTGAAGGCCGCTTCCGATATCTACGCCCCGGTGGCCGGCGAAGTGATCGCCGTCAACGAAGCCGCCACGGCCGAGCCGGAAAGCGTCAATGCCAATGCCTTCGACGCCTGGCTGTTCAAGCTCAAGCCGGCCAACAGCGACGACGTCAACGGCCTGATGTCGGCCGACGCGTACAAGGCCAGCGTCGGCGCCTGATCGCCCCGCCGGTCCCGCACCCGGGATCGGCACACAGCATTTGCAGCGCCGCGGCACGGCTGACCACCTGCCGCAGCGCTCCCCACGAGGTTCTTGCCAATGAACGCCCCGCTTCCCATGACCGCCGCCCAAGGTAACCGGCCCACGCTGGCCGAACTGGAGGCGCGCGACGCCTTCGCCGCCCGCCACATCGGCCCCGATACCCCCGAACAGCAGCACATGCTGAAGGTGCTCGGCTACGACAGCCGCGCCGCGCTGATCGATGCCGTGATCCCCGCCGCCATCCGCCGCCGCGACGGCATGCCGATGGGCGAGTTCACCGAGCCGCTGAGCGAGGAAGCCGCACTGGCCAAGCTGCGCGGCCTGGCGCGCAAGAACCGCGTACTGAAGAGCTTTATCGGCCAGGGCTACTACAACACCGTCACGCCCGCGGTCGTGCTGCGCAATATCTTCGAGAACCCGGCCTGGTACACCGCCTACACGCCCTACCAGCCGGAAATCTCGCAAGGCCGCCTGGAAGCGATGCTGAACTTCCAGCAGATGGTCACCGACCTGACCGGGCTGGATATCGCCAACGCGTCGATGCTCGATGAAGGCACCGCTGCCGCCGAAGCGATGACGCTGCTGCAGCGCGTGAACAAGCACGACTCCAGTATCTTCTTCGTCGCCGACGACGTGCTGCCGCAGACGCTGGAAGTGGTGCGAACGCGCGCGCTGCCGCTGGATATCGAAGTGAAGGTCGGCCCCGCCGCCGACGCCGCTGCTGCGGGCGCCTTCGGCGTGCTGCTGCAGTACCCGGGCGTGAACGGCGACATCAATGACTACCGCGCCATCGCCGACGCGGTGCACGCCGCCGGGGGCCTGGTGGTCGCTGCCGCCGACCTGCTGGCGCTGACGCTGATCGCCGCGCCGGGCGAATGGGGTGCCGACGTGGCCGTGGGCAACTCGCAGCGCTTCGGCGTGCCGCTGGGCTTTGGCGGCCCGCACGCCGGCTACATGGCGGTGAAGGATGCGTTCAAGCGCTCGATGCCGGGCCGTCTGGTCGGCGTGACCGTCGACGCGCAGGGCAACAAGGCGTATCGCCTGGCGCTGCAGACGCGCGAACAGCATATCCGCCGCGAGAAGGCGACCTCCAACATCTGTACCGCGCAGGTGCTGCTGGCGGTGATGGCGTCGATGTACGCCGTATACCACGGCCCGCAGGGCCTGAAGCGCATCGCGCAGCGCGTGCATCGCCTGGCCGCGACGCTGGCCGCCGGCCTGGAGCAGCTTGGCTTCGTCCGCACCAACGCCACCTTCTTCGACACGCTGACGCTGGAGACCGGCTTCAACACCGAAGCCATCCATGCCGCCGCCACCGCGCGCGGCATCAACCTGCGCCATGCCGGCGCCACGCGCGTCGGCATCTCGCTGGACGAGACCGCCACCCGCGACGACGTGGTTGCGCTGTGGGAAATCTTCACGCAAGGCAAGCCGCTGCCGGCGGGCCTCGATTTCGACAAGCTCGAAGCCGCCATCAATGACGCCTTCCCGGCCGAACTGGCGCGCGCCAGCGAGTACCTGACCCATCCGGTGTTCAATACGCACCACGCCGAGCACGAGATGCTGCGCTACCTGCGCATGCTGGCCGACAAGGACCTGGCGCTGGACCGCACCATGATCCCGCTGGGCTCGTGCACGATGAAGCTGAACGCCACCAGCGAGATGATCCCGGTGACCTGGCCCGAGTTCAGCCAGATCCACCCGTTCGCGCCGCTGGACCAGACCGTGGGCTACCGCGAGATGATCGACCAGCTCGAGGCCATGCTGTGCGCCGCCACCGGCTACGCCGCGGTCAGCCTGCAGCCCAACGCCGGCTCGCAAGGCGAGTACGCGGGCCTGCTGATCATCCATGCGTATCACGCCAGCCGCGGCGAAAGCCATCGCGACATCTGCCTGATCCCGTCGTCGGCGCACGGCACCAACCCGGCGTCGGCGCAGATGGCCGGCATGAAGGTGGTGGTGGTGGCCTGCGACGAGAATGGCAACGTCGACCTGGAAGACCTGGCGAAGAAGGCCGAGCAGCACAGCAAGAACCTGGCTGCGATCATGATCACCTACCCGTCCACGCACGGCGTGTTTGAGCAGGGCGTGCAGCAGATCTGCGAGATCGTGCACAAGCACGGCGGCCAGGTCTATGTCGACGGCGCCAACATGAACGCGATGGTCGGCACCGCCGCGCCGGGCCAGTTTGGCGGCGACGTGTCGCACCTGAACCTGCACAAGACCTTCTGCATCCCGCACGGCGGCGGCGGCCCGGGCGTTGGCCCCGTTGCGGTCGGCGCGCACCTGGCGGATTTCCTGCCCAACCAGGACAGCGTCGGCTACCGCCGCGACGACCGCGGCATCGGTGGCGTGTCGGCGGCACCGTTCGGCTCGGCCAGCATCCTGCCGATCTCGTGGATGTATATCGCGATGATGGGCTCGGCCGGCCTGACCGCCGCCACCGAGAACGCCATCCTGGCGGCCAACTACGTGGCCAAGCGCCTGGCGCCGTACTACCCGGTGCTGTACACCGGCCAGCACGACCTGGTCGCGCACGAGTGCATCCTGGACGTGCGCCCGCTGCAGAAGGAGACCGGCATCAGCAACGAAGACGTGGCCAAGCGCCTGATGGACTACGGCTTCCACGCGCCGACCATGAGCTTCCCGGTGCCGGGCACGCTGATGATCGAGCCGACCGAGTCCGAAGCACTGCATGAGCTGGACCGCTTCATCGACGCGATGATCGCGATCCGCCAGGAAATCGGCCGCGTCGCCGACGGTACTTTCGATCGCGAGGACAACCCGCTCAAGCACGCGCCGCACACCGCCGCGGTGGTGACCGCGAACGAGTGGACCCACAAGTACACGCGCGAGGAAGCCGCCTATCCGGTGGCGTCGCTGCGCACGCAGAAGTACTGGCCGCCGGTCGGCCGTGCCGACAACGTATATGGCGACCGCAACCTGTTCTGCAGCTGCGTGCCGGTCAGCGACTACGTGGTCGACTGACGCACCCCCGGGGCCGTGCCATCGCATCTGCGGTGGCTCGGCCGCCGCACTATTCTCAAGATGGCGGGCCCGCCGGCGGCGGTGTCCGTTGCCGTACTTCGACCGCCTAAAAAGAGCCTCTGCAAGGCCACCCCATTGCTGGAGACATTCCGTGGCAGTCAGCGTCTTCGATCTGTTCAAGGTGGGCATCGGCCCGTCGAGCTCGCATACCGTGGGCCCGATGCGCGCGGCCCTGATGTTCGCGCAGGGGCTGGAGCGCGACGGCCTGCTGCCGCAGGTGGCCAGCGTGCGGGTCGAGCTGTACGGCTCGCTCGGCGCCACCGGCAAGGGGCACGGCACCGACAAGGGCGTGATCCTCGGCCTGATGGGCGAGTCTCCCGACACCATCGATCCCGATTCCATCGACAGGCGCCTCGCCGCGTTGCGCAAGTCGCGCGAGCTGTCGCTGCTGGGACGCCATATCGTGCCCTTCGTCGAGAAGGATCACATCGCGTTCTACCGCCGCGAGGCCCTGGCCGAGCATCCCAATGGCATGAAGTTCCATGCCTTCGACAGCAGCGGCGCGAGCCTGCGCGAAGCGCGCTACCTGTCGGTGGGCGGCGGCTTCGTGGTCACGGCCGGTGCGCCCAACACCCAGGTGCTCAACGCCGCGCAGCAGCTGCCGCACCCGTTTCGCAGCGGCAAGGACATGCTGCAGATGGCGCAGGACAGCGGCAAGAGCATTGCGCGGCTGATGCTGGAGAACGAACTGACGTGGCGCAGCGAGCAAGAGGTCATCGACGGCCTGCTGCATATCTGGGACGTAATGCAGGCCTGCGTCGCGCGCGGCTGCCGCACCGATGGCGAACTGCCGGGGCCGTTCAAGGTCAAGCGGCGCGCGCCCGAGTTGTTCCGCAGCCTGACCGAGCGTGCCGAGCGCACGCTGTCGGATCCGCTCTCGGTGATGGACTGGGTCAACCTGTACGCCATCGCCGTCAATGAAGAGAACGCGGCGGGCGGCCGCGTGGTGACCGCGCCGACCAACGGTGCGGCCGGCATCATCCCCGCCGTGCTGCATTACTACGACCGCTTCGTGCCGGGCGCGAACCGGCAGGGTGTAGTCGACTTCCTGCTGACAGCGGGCGCGATCGGGCTGCTGTACAAGCTCAACGCGTCGATCTCCGGGGCCGAGGTCGGCTGCCAGGGCGAGGTCGGCGTGGCCTGCTCGATGGCCGCCGGCGCGCTTGCCGCGGTACTCGGCGGCAGCCCGGCGCAGGTGGAGAACGCGGCCGAGATCGGCATGGAGCACAACCTCGGCCTGACCTGCGACCCGGTCGGCGGGCTGGTGCAGATTCCGTGCATCGAGCGCAATGCGATGGCGTCGGTCAAGGCGGTCAACGCGGCGCGCATGGCGCTGCGCGGCGACGGCACGCACTATGTATCGCTCGATTCGGTGATCAAGACCATGCGCGAGACGGGCGCCGACATGAAGACGAAGTACAAGGAAACCGCGCGCGGCGGGCTGGCGGTGAATATCGTCGAGTGCTAAACGCGGGGTTTTCTCCCCTCTCACGCGCGCGGGAGAGGGAAGAAAACCGTCGTACATCGTGCATGGTTTGCGGCGTATCATTGCGGCGTTCCCCGACTGCAGAACAAGAGGGCCCGCCATGCAGACCTTCCACCAGCTCTTTGACGATGCCTCGTCAACCTTCACGTACCTGCTGATCGATGCGGAAACGAAGGAGGCGCTGCTGATCGACCCGGTCGACCACCAGCTCGAACGCGACCTGGCGCTGGTAGAGGATACCGGCGCACACCTGACCTGGGTCATCGAGACCCACGCCCACGCCGACCACATCACCTCGGCCGGCCACCTGGCCATGCAGACCGGCGCGCACACCGCGGCGCCGTCGGGCTGCGATATCAAGCCGGCACAGAAGCAACTGATCGACGGCGACACTGTCGCATTCGGCAAGCAGGTGCTGCGCGCGATCCATACGCCCGGCCATACCGCCGGCAGCATGAGCTACCTGTGGGAAGAGTCCACCTCCGAAGGCATCGTGCGCCGCGTCTTCACGGGCGATGCGCTGCTGATCGACGGCTGCGGCCGCACCGATTTCCAGTCGGGCGATGCCGGCACGCTGTACGACAGCCTGACCCGCAAGCTGTTCGCGCTGCCCGACGACACCCGGGTCTATCCCGCGCACGACTACAAGGGCCAGACCTGCTCGACCATCGGCCATGAGCGCGCGCACAACAGTCGCGTATCCGGCCGCACGCGCGAGGAGTTCATCGAGATGATGCGCAACCTGAACCTGCCGCGGCCCAGGCTGATCGATATCGCGGTGCCGGCGAACCAGCACCTGGGCCTGCGCGACGGCGAGAGCGTGCCGCACGGCGCCTGAAGCATTCCAACCTTGGGAGTCAACCGCATGTCCGTATATACCGCCGAAGTCCTGTGGCAACGCGACGGGCAGGATTTCACCGGCAACCGCTACAGCCGCAGGCACGTGCTGCGCTTCGACGGCGGCGCCGAAGTCCCGGGCTCGTCGTCGCCCCATGTGGTGCCGTTGCCGATGTCGGACGCCAGCGCGGTCGACCCGGAAGAGATGTTCATCGCCTCGCTGTCGAGCTGCCATATGCTGTGGTTCCTGTCGCTGGCGGCGAAGCAGCGCTTTGTCGTCGACCGCTATGTCGATGCCGCCACCGGCGTGATGGAAAAGAACCGCGAAGGCCAGATGGCGATGACAGTGGTGACCCTGCGCCCCCAGGTCACTTTCTCCGGCGAGCGCGAACCCACCCGCGACGAGCTGGAGCGCCTGCACCATGCCGCGCACGATGCCTGCTTTATCGCCAATTCGGTCCGGACCGAGGTGCGGTGCGAACCGGTGCTCGCCGGCGCCTAGCGCACGCGCCATGCCGGCCACCGCGCTGCCCGCGGCACGATCCGCGCCGGCGCGGCGCCTGCTGCGCTGGCTGCTGGCGGGCGCGGTCCTGCTGGGAGGCATCCTGATGCTGCAGGATCGTTTTCTTTACTTTCCCGACAGGGCCTCGGTCGACGATATGGTTGCTCAGGGACTGCGCGCATGGCCGGGTCCGGATGATTTCCGCGGCCTGCTGGCCGAGCCGCACGGTCCCGTCCGCGCCACCGCCATCGTCTTCCACGGCAATGCCGGGCACGCCGGCCATCGCGGCTACTACGCCAGCGTGCTGACGCGGCTGGGCATTCGCGTGATCCTGGCCGAATACCCCGGCTATGGCCCGCGCGACGGCGCGCTTGGCGAGCGCAGCTTCGTCGACGATGCCGGGCAGGCGATTGCGCTGGCCCGGCGCCAGTTCGACGGCCTGCTGCTGTTGGTCGGCGAATCGCTCGGCGCCGGGGTTGCGGCGGCCGCCGCGGCGCGCCAGCGCGAGCACGTCGATGCCGTGCTGCTGATCACGCCATGGGACAAGCTCGCCCACGTCGCCGCACACCACTACTCATGGCTGCCGACCGGATGGCTGCTGCGCGACCGTTACGACAGCGTGAGCCACCTGGCCGCCTTTGGCCGCCCGGTCATGGTGGTCGTGGCCGAGCGCGACAGCATCGTGCCGCCCCGGCTCGGCAAGGCGCTCTATGAAGCGCTGGACGAACCCCGCCGCCTGGCCGTGATCGATCACGCCGGGCACAACGACTGGACCGGCTACGTCGACGAGGCATGGTGGCGCAACGCGCTCGCGTTCCTGCTGTCGCCGCCCGCGTCCCGCTGATGCGCGCGTGCGCTGCCGGGCACCTGCGGTGCACGCATCGGCGCCAGCCGGTCCGGCGCGTTGAAACGATGCATTGACTTAGCCACGCCGCCTGCAATACTGGCCTTCAAACACGGCCGCCACCGCACACGGCGGCGCGGCCGGCAATCGCGGGGGATCGATCATGAAGCGAAGGCAAAACTGCACGCTGTACCGCGGCCTGGGCGTACTGGCTGCCGCCCTGGTACTGGCCCCGGTCCAGGCACTCGCGCAAGGCAAGCCGGTGGCCTATCCGGCCAAGGGGCAGAGCCAGCAGCAGCAAGCCAGCGACGACGGCGCCTGCTACAGCTGGGCCAAGCAGCAGAGCGGTGTCGATCCCGCCCAGGCCGCCGCGGCACCGCCCCCGGCGCAGCCGCAAAGCGGCCAGCGCGTGCGCGGTGCCGCGGGGGGCGCCGCTGCCGGCGCAGTGGTGGGGGCGATGGCGGGCGATGCCGGCAAAGGCGCGGCGGTCGGCGCTGCAACGGGTACGGTGGCAGGCGGCGTGGCGCACCGGCAATCGCGGCGCCAGGCCAACGCCGCCAACCAGCAGGCGCAGGCCAACACCAGCCAGGCGATGGGTTCGTACTACCAGGCCTGGTCCGCGTGCATGCAAGGGCGCGGCTACAGCGTGAAGTAAGTGCCGGTTCAGCGGTTAGGCGGCGGGCGGTGTGTTACGCCGCCCAGCGCTCGCAGGCCTTGCGCACGGTCTCGCGCTGGCTGCGCGCGTCGGCATCGGTCTGGCGCAGCCATTCCGCATCGCCGTCGCGGCGCTCGGCCAGCGCGCGGATATTGGCCAGCGCGTCCAGCGAACCCAATGCCTCTGCATGCGGCACCAGTGCATCGCAGATCGAGAGGATGTGGTCGGCGATCGGCATCCGGGTCAGCTCGTTGGGATGCACATATTCGCCATCCAGCCCGAAGCGGCACGCCTGGAAGCGGTTGAAGGTGTACACCAGGTAGTCGTCTTCCTGCGGCATGAACGGGCGCGACAACAACAGGTAGCGCGCCAGCATCTGGATATACGCGGCGATATCGCAGGCGCGCTGCACCGTCAGCGGCGTGTCCATCACGCGGACCTCAATGGTGCCGAATTCCGGCTTGGGCCGGATATCCCAGTAGAAGTCCTTCATGCTCTCGATCACGCCGGTATTGCGCATCTTCTCGAAATACGCGGTGAAGGCGTCCCACGTCAGCAGGAAGGGCGCGCGCCCGCTCATCGGGAACGCCGCGACCGAATTCAGGCGCGCCGAGGCAAAGCCGGTATCGACACCCTGCACATACGGCGACGACGCCGCCAGCGCAACGAAGTGCGGCACGTAGCGGCCGATGGCGTGCAGCAGGAACAGCGACTCGTCCGCGCTCGGGCAGCCGATATGCACGTGCTGGCCGAATACGGTGAACTGCTTGGCCAGGTAGCCATACAGCTCGGAGATGTACTGGTAGCGCGGCGAGTCCGAGATGGTGCGGTCGGCCCATTGCATGAACGGATGCGTGCCGCCGCCGGAAATGCCCAGGTTGAGCGAGCGCGAGGCGGCCACCATCAGGTTGCGCATGGTGGTCAGCTCGTCCAGCGCCTGCTGGTAGCTGTGGCAGATGCCCGTGCTGATCTCGATCATCGACGGGCTGATTTCCGGCTTAATGTCGCCGGCATGCTCGGCGCCCTTGAGTGCGCGCAGCAGGTCGGGCGCGAACGGCGCCAGGTCATAGTCGTGGCGGTTGACCAGCTGCAGCTCCAGCTCCACGCCGAAGGTCAGTGCCTCGGATTGCTTGAACGATTCGAGCGACATCAGCGCCCTCCTCCATTGGCCCGGGATTCGCCGGCGAAGCGCAGCGCCCACGCTGCCAACACCGGGCCGATCAGTTGTTCGATCGCCAGCGCGCACAGGATGATAGCGGCCAGCGGCTGTCCGGTGCCGGGGTAGATGCGCGCGACGTCGCTCATCAGCAGGTAGGCCAGCCCCGACATCGGCGCCAGCGCCAGCCCCAGTGCCATGCACTGGCGCATGCTCAGGCCCGAGAACGATCCCAGCGACATCACGCCGGCAAACTTGGCGAGGTGACGCAGCAGCACCAGCACGATGGCATAGACGCCGCCCACGGCCCAGTCATGCGCGGTCAGCGGCAGGCCCAGCGACACCACCATCACGATGATCAGCAGGCTGCCGGCACTGCCGAAGTGCGGCGGCCAGACGTGCGGCTGGCTGTCCTGGTGCTTGAACACCACGCCGGCCAGCAGCAGCGTCAGCGGCATCGACAATTTTAGTACCCGGGTCAGCGCCAGCGTGAACAGCACCAGGCCCACCAGCACCAGGAAGCTGTAGTGGTCATCGGCCGACATGCGCTCATAGATCACGTGGCCGACCTTGCCCACCACCCATGCCAGCAGGCACGAGCCCACCAGCAGGTAGAGCGGGTGCAGCAGGGCGGCGCCCAGGTTGCCGTATTCGGAATGCAGCCAGCCGGTGGCCACCTGCACGATCACGGCAGCGTAGATGCTGTTCAGTGCCGCCATTGCCATCAGCCGCTCGGTGACCTGGCCCTCGGCACGCAGTTCGTTCTTGAGCTGCAGCACGATGGTGGGCGAGGTGCTGACGGCAATGCCGCCGGCCAGGATCGCCACGCCAGGCGAGGCGCCGATCCATTGCAGCACCGCCGCGACCAGGCCCCAGGTCAGCACGCTTTCGAAGGCGCTGGTCAGCAGCAGCCAGCGGTTGGCGCGCAGCCAGGTCAGCGACAGCCGGTGCCCGAGTTCGAACAGGGCCAGTGCCAGCGCCATATCGATCAGGATACGGGTCTGGTTGATCATGTTCTCGTCGACGATGCCGCGCCCGAGCATGCCGGCGAACAGCCCGGCGACGGCATAGCCCACGATGCGCGGGCAGCGCAGCCAGCGGCGGCTGACTTCCCCCGCCAGGCCCGCGCCTACCAGCGCGAGCCCGACCCAGAACAAGCCCCCTGGGGCGAGGGGAAGAGTTGGGAATAGTTGGCTCAGTCCGTTCATGGTCGACATGGTAATGTAAGCACATCACAATCCATGTCAGTGATTGTCCGACACCGCACCAAACGCCTTACGAACTTCGGTCAAGTTCGCGCAAAAAACGCCATCTTCTGGATGGCATTTTTTACATTTTGTGCGGAACTCAACGCGTCCGCACACCCGTGCGACGCATCAGACGCCCCAGACCTTCCAGCGCGGGCGGGTGGACTTCAGCGCCGTCTCGACCTGCGTGTACAAAGTGCGCGTGGCGCCCTGCGCAGCGCCGCGTGCCCGGGCCTTTTCAAAGTAAGCCAGCGCCGTCTCGCGCTGCTGCAGCCCGAGTGCCGACTCGACCACGCGCAGGCATACCTCGGCATCCCAGTCGTCGCGCACGGCAAAGGCGGCGGCGAAGTCCGCCATGGCCGCTTCATGGCGCCGCGAGGCGTTGTGGACCAGGCCGCGCTGGAGGCGCGGCCCGGCCTGGTCCTCGGGATCGCCCTCGGTCAGCGCGACCGCCTGCTCGAACATCGGCAGCGCGCGCTCCGGTTCGCCCAGCTCGCGCCACAGCAGGCCGAAGCGGTTGTACAGCCAGGCATCCTCGACCAGCAGCGCGCGGCGCTGCTGGCCCTCGATCTCGGCCAGCGCGTCGGCACGGTCATGCTCGTCCATGCGCGCCATCTGTGCCTGCAGAAGCGCGGCGAAGTGAGCGCGCGCATGCGCCATCGGGTGCGCGGCCTCGCTGCGGGCCTCTACCGGCAGCGCATCCAGGCGCGCGTCCATGTGCGCCATCGCGGCGCGCGCCGCCTCGGCCGGCTCGGCGCCGCCCATGGACTTCCAGGCCGCGATCAGGCGGCTGAAGGCCCAGGTGACATCGGCCGGATTGCGCTCGAGCGGGTAGCGATTGAGCACTTCGCCGGCCAGCTCGACCACCTTGCCGTGCTGGCCCGCGCCGGCATGGCAGTCGAGCAGGTCGATCCAGTGGTCGATGAACTCGCTGGCGGCCATGCCCTGGCGATGCAGCGCGATGCGCTCTTCCAGGTGCGCGGCATCGGCAGGCAGGCTGCGCGCCAGCAGCCGGCACAACAATGAATACACGTGCGGATCGGCATTGCCGCCGTGCCCGGCGGCATCGCCCTGGCCGGTGGCGAAATAGTGGTCGTAGCACCTCACGCCATGGCGGCACGCGGCCACCAGCGCGGGGCGCAGCGCCGCCTCGGCGGCGGGGACTTCATCGATGAACTCGCCCAGCGCCATGGCGGCGCGGTAGTAGGCGGCGCCGTCGTCGGACTTGTCGGTGATGGCGAAGCGCTGCCAGGGCTCGCGTTCGGCATCCTGCGCGCCGGCCTTGGCCAGTTGATGGCGCCAGGCCAGTTCGCGTACCTGGGCCTGCGGGTCGGCCACCTGGCGCAGGTAGACGGCCAGGTCGTCGAGCGCGCCCTGCGTGTCGCCCACGCCCCAGCGCAGCGGCGCGCGCAGCCGGCGCGCCTCGGGGTGGTCGGGATGTTCGGCCAGCACGCGGGCGGCCTGGTCGGCGGCGAGCGCGTCGCCGGCATCGGCGTCGAGCTGCAGCAGGTGCGGGTTGTCCAGCGCCACGCGCCCCAGGCAGACGCGCATCAGCGGCTCCACCGGCACGCCGGCGCCCTCGGCGCGGGCAATGTAGTCCTGCACCAGCGGCGCGATGTCTTCCGCGCCCAGGTCGGGATTGCGGAACATCAGGTCGTGCCAGTAGCGCGCCGCGGCAGCCATGTCGTTCATGCGCAGCGCGGCCAAGCCGGCGTGGAAATGCGCCGGCCATTCGCCCGACAGCAATCCGCTGCGCTGCGCGGCCTCATGCAGCCACGGGCGCGCCTCGGCGTCGCGGCCCAGGCTCATCAGCATGGCGCCGTAGCGGTGCGCGATCACGCCGCGCGAGGCCCAGCGGTGCGGCGGCTGCAGCGGCAGGCTGTCCAGGCGCGCGAGTGCCTCGTCCAGCACGGCAAGCGCCGCGGCGGCATCGCCGTTGTCGAAGTGCAGCCGCGCGCGCAGCGTGACGAAATCGACCACCTCGGGCCGGGCCTGCGCAAGCTGGTCGGCGATCTGCAGGGCGTCGGCAAAGCGGCCCTGGTTGGCAAGCTCGATGGCGTGGTCGTAGCTGACTTCCGGCACGGACACGTACTGCTCCTTCTGCATTTTTGGTAAGCGAGTGCGGGATTATGCGCCATGAGGGCGATCCGCATCCGGACAACCATCGGCACGGCGGCCGCTTTCTTTAAGCCATTGCACATAAACAAAACGCCACCCGAGGGTGGCGTCCTGCCTGGCGGGCACTGATTGCTTACTTGCCGCCGACCGTTTCCAGCACGGTCCACTTGCCTCCCACCACCTTGTAGACGGTGATGCCGCCGTCCTTCAGGTCGCCGCGGCCGTCATAGGCCAGCGTCTTGGTGGTCACGCCCTGCATGCTGGTCGCGGCCAGCACCGGCAGGTAGCGCGCCGGATCGGCCGAACCAGCCTTGACCATCGCGGTCATCATCGCGGTGGCGCCGTCATACGAGTACGGCGAGTAGGTCTGCACCTTGGAGCCGAAGCGCTTCTCGTACTTCTTCTCGTAGGCGGCGCCGCCCGGCATCTGGTCCAGCGGCAGGCCGGCCAGCGACACCACGGTGCCTTCGGCGGCTGGACCGGCCAGCTTCAGGAAGTTGTCGGTCTTGGACATCTCGCCCGACACCAGCGGGGCCTTGATGCCCAGTTCCTTGACCTGCTTGGCCATCGGCGCGGACTGGGTCTCGGCGCCGCCGTAGAAGATGATGTCCGGGTTGCTGCGCTTGATGTTGGTCAGCACGGCCTTGAAGTCCACCGCCTTGTCGTTGGTGAACTCGCGGCGCACGATCTTGCCGCCGGCGGCCTTGGCGGCCTTCTCGAACTCGTCGGCCAGGCCCTGGCCGTAGGCGGTGCGGTCATCGACGATGGCGATGTTCTTCGCGCCCAGCTTCTTCACCACGTAGGCGCCGATCACCGAACCCTGCTGGGTGTCGGAGGTCATCATGCGGAAGGTGGTCTTGAATCCCTGCTTGGTGTATTCCGGCGCGGTCGCCATGGCGATCTGCGGAATGCCGGCGCGGTTGTAGACCATCGACGCCGGAATGGTGGTGCCCGAGTTGAAATGGCCGAGCATGCCCTGGATGCCGCCATCGACCAGCTTCTGCGCGACCACCGAGCCGGTCTTGGGGTCGGCCTGGTCGTCTTCGGAGACCAGCACGAACTTGACTTCCTTGCCGCCGATCTTGGGCTTGGTGGCGTTCATGTCCTCGATCGCGAGGACGATGCCGTTCTGCATGTCCTTGCCATACTGGGCCTGGCCGCCGGTCATCGGGCCGGCGTAGCCCAGCTTGATTTCCTGCGCCTGCGCGAAGGCGGCGGAGGCGCCGGTCAGGCCGGCCAGGGTCAGGGCAACGGTCAGTGCCGTCTTGTGGAATGTCGAGCTCATCAGATCTCCTTGGGTCCCAATTGGTGCCACTCTGTGCCGCGGTGGTGCCGGTATGGCGCCCTGGGCGGCGTATTTTTCTGGGCGCGGCCTGGCAGTGCCGCGCCCTCCTTGGTATGCGCGCCGGGGCAGGATCGCCGCCACCGGTGCGCGCTTCGACAAGACGCGTCGTCCGAGAATGCCTCAGCCGATCGTCATCAAACTTGCATTGCCGCCCGCGGCAGCGGTGTTGACCGACAGTGAGCGCTCGATCAGCAGGCGGTCGAGCGCGACGGTCGGCTCGCCCTGCGCCAGCCCCTGCACGCCGATGATCGGCCCCGGGCGCGCCGCCACCTGCTCGCACACCGTGCGCAGCTGGTCGGAGTCGCCGTGGTGCAGCACCGCGTCGATGGCGATGTCCGCGGCGGTCCAGTCAGCCACCATGCGGACGCGCGATTGTACGCCCTTAGGCAGGCGCGCAAACAGCCCCCGCGCAACGGGGGTTTCCGGCCATACGGCGCGCGCGCCGACGGTCAGCACGGCGCCCAGCTGCAGCGCCAGGTCGGCCTCCTGCGCGGCCAGGCACAGCACGTGTTCGCGCGGCAGCAGCGTGTAGGTGTTGCGCTCGCCGGTGGGGCCGGCCAGGGTCACCGCCAGGCCCGACGGCGATGCCTCGGCAAATCGCGCGCAGGCGTCGGCGACCGCGGGCAGCTCGGTGCCGGCCCAGTTGCGGAAGGCTTCGGCGGCGCGCACGGCTTCATCGTCCGGGCCGACCGCCTCGGCGTGGTTGGTCACGTCGGCCGCGCGTACGCTGCGTGCCACCGCGTCCTGCGGACACACGGACAGCAGCCGGTGCAGGTACAGCGGGCCGCCCGCCTTGGGACCGGTGCCCGACAGCGCCTCGCCGCCGAACGGCTGCACGCCGACCACGGCACCGACGATATTGCGGTTCACGTACAGGTTGCCCACATGGGCGCGGCTGACGATAAACGAGATGGTCTCGTCGATGCGGGTATGGATGCCCAGCGTCAGGCCGTAGTTGGTGCCGTTGATCTGGCTGACCATGGTGTCGAGCGCCGCGCGCGGGAAGCGCACCACGTGCAGCACCGGGCCGAACACCTCGCGCTTCAGTTCCTCGATGCTGTCCAGCTCGATCAGCGTCGGCGGCACGAAGGTGCCGTTGCGGCAGCTGGCGCCCTGCGCGGCATTGGGATCGGCCTGGTGGACGCGGCGGCCCTTGGCACGCATGGCGTCGATATGGCGCACGATGTTGGCGCGCGCCTCTTCGTCGATCACCGGGCCGACGTCGGTCGACAGGCGATCCGGGTTGGCCATGGTCAGTTCCTGCATCGCGCCCTTGAGCATTTCCAGCACGCGGTCGGCCACGTCCTCCTGCAGGCACAGCACGCGCAGCGCCGAGCAGCGCTGGCCGGCCGAGTCGAAGGCCGAGTTGACCACGTCTCCGACCACCTGCTCGGCCAGCGCCGAGGAGTCGACGATCATCGCGTTCTGGCCGCCGGTCTCGGCGATCAGCGGGATCGGGCGGCCGGCGGCGTCGAGACGGCCGGCGACATTGCGTTGCAGGATGCGTGCGACCTCGGTCGAGCCGGTGAACATCACGCCCTTGACGCGGGCATCGCCCACCAGCGCGGCGCCGACGGTCTCGCCGCGGCCCGGCAGCAGCTGCACCGCGCCGGCCGGCACGCCGGCCTCGCGCAGCAGCTTCACCGCGGCGGCGGCGATCAGCGGGGTCTGCTCGGCGGGCTTGGCCAGCACCGGGTTGCCTGCGGCCAGCGCCGCGGCGACCTGGCCGGTGAAGATCGCCAGCGGAAAGTTCCACGGGCTGATGCACACCACCGGGCCCAGCGGGCGGTGAGTCTCGTTGTCAAAGCCGCGGCGGATCTCGGCGGCGTAGTAGCGCAGGAAGTCCACCGCCTCGCGCACTTCGGCGATGGCGTTGGAGAAGGTCTTGCCGGCCTCGCGCATGATGATGCCCATCAGCGACTGCATCTGCGCTTCCATCAGGTCGGCGGCGCGCTCCAGCGCGGCGGCGCGCACGTCCGGCGGCGTCGCCTGCCAGATCGGCGCGGCATTGACGGCTGCCTGCAGCGCGGCGTCGACGTCGGCCTGGCTGGCTTCGGTGACCTGGCCGACCACGTCGCGGTGGTCGGCGGGGTTCAGCACGGGCGTGGTGATGGCGTCGGCCGCGCGCGGCACCTCCGCGCCCAGCATCGGCTCGGCAACCTGGCGCTCACTGGTGCCCGCCAGCAGCGCCGACGACAGCGACGCCAGCCGGTGTTCGTTGGCCAGGTCGATGCCGGCCGAGTTGGGACGGCTCTTGCCGTACAGCGTACGCGGCGACGGGATGCGCGGATGCGGCAGGCCCAGCGTACCTTCGTCACGGTGCATGGCCTCGACCACGGCAACCGGATCGGCCACCAGCTCGTCCAGCGAGATGGTGTCGTCGGCGATGCGGTTTACGAACGAGGTGTTGGCGCCGTTCTCCAGCAGGCGGCGCACCAGGTAGGCCAGCAGCGTCTCATGCGTGCCGACCGGCGCGTATATCCGGCATGGGCGGTTGAACTTGCCGTCGGCGGTCGGGCCGACCACCTGGTCGTACAGCGGCTCGCCCATGCCGTGCAGGCACTGGAACTCGTACTGGCCGGGGTAGTAGCTGTGGCCGGCGATCTGGTAGATGGCCGACAGCGTGTGCGCGTTGTGCGTCGCGAACTGTGGATAGATCGCGTCCGGCACCGACAGCAGCTTGCGCGCGCAGGCGACATACGACACATCGGTGTAGACCTTGCGCGTGTAGACCGGGTAGCCCTCCAGTCCTTCCACCTGGCCGCGCTTGATCTCGCTGTCCCAGTAGGCGCCCTTGACCAGGCGGATCATCAGGCGGTGGCGGCTGCGGCGGGCCAGGTCGATCAGGTAGTCGATCACGAACGGGCAGCGCTTCTGGTAGCCCTGCACCACGAAGCCGATGCCGTTCCAGCCGGCCAGCTCGGGCTCGAAGCACAGGCGTTCGAGCAGGTCGAGCGAGATCTCCAGCCGGTCGGCTTCCTCGGCATCGATATTGATGCCGATGTCGTACTGGCGGGCCAGCAGCGTCAGCGACTTCAGGCGCTCGTACAGCTCGCCGATCACGCGCTCGTGCTGGGCGCGGCTGTAGCGCGGATGCAGCGCCGACAGCTTGATCGAGATGCCCGGGCCTTCATAGATGCCACGACCGCGCGAAGCCTGGCCGATGGCATGGATGGCCTGCTCGTACGAAGCCAGGTAGCGCGCGGCATCGTCCTCGGTCATGGCCGCTTCCCCTAGCATGTCGTAGGAGTAGCGGAACCCCTGCGCCTCGTACTTGCGCGCGTTGGCGAGCGCCTCGGAAATGGTCTCGCCGGTGACGAACTGCTCGCCCATCAGGCGCATCGCCATGTCCACGCCCTTGCGGATCAGCGGCTCGCCGCCCTTGCCGATGATGCGCGTGAGCGCCTTGGTCAGGCCCGATTCGGTATGCGTGGCGACCAGCTTGCCGGTCAGCAGCAGGCCCCATGTGGCGGCGTTGACGAACAGCGACGGGCTCTGGCCCAGGTGCGACTGCCAGTTGGCGCCGCTGATCTTGTCGCGGATCAGCGCATCGCGGGTGGCCTTGTCGGGAATGCGCAGCAGCGCCTCGGCCAGGCACATCAGCGCCACGCCCTCCTGCGACGACAGCGAGAATTCCTGGATCAGGCCCTGCACCAAGCCTTCGCGGCCAGTTCCAACCTTCTGTTCGCGCAGCGCGGTGGCCAGCTTCTTGGCCATCTTGATGGCTGCCTCGGCCTGCTGCTGCGGCAGGCGTGCCTGCTCCAGCAGCACCGGCACGCAGTCGGTCTCGGGACGACGGTAGGCTGAGGTGATGGCGGCACGCAGCACCGACTGGGGCTGGATGCTCTGCGCGAATTCCAGGAACGGCTGCGGCGCGCCGTCGGCGGCGACCAGGTCGGGGGCGTCGGAACCATCGGAGTCGGCCGAGCCGGCGGCGCTGGTCTCGTGCGGCAGGTGCCCGCGCTCGACCTGCTCCAGGTAAGTGAAGATGGCCTGCTTGATCAGCCAGTGCGGCGTGCGGTCGATGGATTGGGCGACACGCTTGAGGCGATCGCGCGAGGCGTCGTCGAGCTTGACGCCGAGAGTGGTGGTGGCCATGCGGGCAGTTCTCCGAAAACTGGGGCGCCGCCGGTACCGCCGCGCCGATGCCGCAGGCATGGACGCACGACCGGCCGCAGCCTGTGAGCTGGCGCGATCTTACTCCCGAAAAACCTCAAGGTGCAACCTTGTGCAACCCTAGCGTTAACCCTGAAAAATGGGTTGCACCTGCGCAGCCCGCCGCTGTTGCTTCAAATCCGGAGCGGGTCGATTTCCAGCTGCCAGCGCACCCCTTTCACCTCCGTTCCTACCTCTGCGAAAGTCTGTACCCACTCAGCCATGAACCGTTGCAGCGCCGGCCTTGATGTCGCCTCGACCAGCATCTGGGCGCGCTCGCGGTTGGCGATGCGCACCATCGACATGGGCACCGGGTCGTGCAGTTGCACCTCGGCCGCCAACCGGCACGAATCGGCGTGCCGCCGCGCTGCCTGCAGGAACTGCAGCGCCCGCTCCAGCTCGCCGTGCTCCGCGGTGACCAGCACCTGGAAGCAGAACGGGGGCAACCCGGCCTGGCGCCGCTCTCGCAACTGGCTGGCCGCGAATCCATCATAGTCATGGCGCGTCAGCGCCTGCAATGCCGGGGTATCCGGGTAGCGGGTCTGGATCAGCACCTCGCCCGGCAGCCCGGCGCGCCCGGCGCGCCCCGCCACCTGCATCAGCGACGCGAACAGGTGCTCGGCGGCGCGGAAATCGTGGCTGAACATGGCGGCGTCCGGGTGCACGATGCCGACCAGCGTCACGCGCTGGAAGTCATGGCCCTTCGCGACCATCTGGGTGCCCACCAGGATGTCGACTTCGCCGGCGTGGACTTCATCGAACATCGCCTGCGCGCTGCCCTTGCGCCGGGTCGAGTCGGCGTCGATGCGGGCGATGCGCGCCTGCGGGAAGCGTGCCGCCAGCGCTTCCTCGATGCGCTGGGTGCCGCGGCCGAGCGGCGCAATATCGACATTGCCGCAATCCGGGCAGTGGTGCGGCACCGGGGCCTCCAGCCCGCAGTGGTGGCAGCGCAGGCGCCGCTCGGGCCGGTGCAGCACCAGGTACGCCGAGCAGCGCGGGCAGCCGGACAACCAGCCGCAGCTGTCGCAGGCAATCACCGGCGCGTAGCCGCGGCGATTCAGGAACAGCAGGCTCTGCTCGCCGCGCGCCAGGCGGGCGTCGATCGCTTCCAGCAGCGGCACCGACAGGCCTTCGAACAGCGCGCGCTGGCGCTGCCGCTCATGGTTCAGGTCGACCAGCCGCACGGTTGGCAACGCGGCATCCGCCTGGGCGCGCTCGCGCAGCACCAGCTTGCGGTAAGTGCCCTGCCCCGCCCGCCACCAGGTTTCCATCGACGGCGTGGCCGAACCCAGCACGACGGCGATGCCGCGCTGCTTGGCCCGCCACACCGCCAGGTCGCGAGCCGAGTAGCGCAGCCCTTCCTGCTGCTTGTAGGAGGTATCGTGCTCCTCATCGACCACGATCAGTGCCAGTGCCGGCAGCGACGCCATCACGGCCATGCGCGTGCCCAGCACGATCCGGGCCTCGCCGCGATGCGCGGCCAGCCACTGCAGGCTGCGCTCCTGGTCGGCCAGGCCGCTGTGCAGCACCGCCAGCGGCAGGTGCGGGAAACGCGCGGCGATGCGCATCTGCAACTGCGGTGTCAGGTTGATCTCTGGAACCAGCATCAGCACCTGGGAGTGCGGGTCGCGCTCCAGCACGGCCTGCATGGCGTGCAGGTAGACCTCGGTCTTGCCGCTGCCGGTAACGCCGTGCAGCAGGAACGGGGAGAAACCCTGCGCTTCGGCGATCGCCTGTACCGCGGCGCGCTGCTCGTCATGCAAGGCAGGGGCCGCGGACGGCGCCTGCATCGGCGCGGTCGGCAGCAGCAGCCGCGCGGTGCGATCGGCTTCGACCCAGCCGGCGGCCTGCCATTCGGCCAGCCGGGCCGGTGCCGCCGCGCACAGCGCGCGCGCATCGGCCAGCGCCATTGGCGTGCCGACGGCCGCGCGTTCGGCGAGCGCCTGAGCCAGCGCCCGCACGCTGCGGGCGCGCGGCGGCACGGCGGCCAGCAAGTTATCCACATGCCCGGGCAGCAGGCGATATTCGTCGGTGCGGGCACGCTGTGCCAGGCCCGGCCAACTGTCGGCTTCACGCAACGCCGGCGGCAGCGCAGGGAGCATGACCTCGCCCAGGCGGCGCTGGTAATATCGCGCCGCAAACGCGGCCAGCGCGATCCAGTCGGGCGGCAACGGCGGCATCCAGTCCAGGCGCTGCGCCACCGGGCGCAGCCGGTCGGGCGGCACATCGGAGGTGGCAGCGCGCTCCACGGCTACGCCAACCAGGCTGCGACGGCCAAATGGCACCACGACGAGGTCGCCGGTCGCGACCTCGGGCGTCGCCAGGTAGTCGAAGCAATCGTCGGCGGGTGTATCCAGCGCGACACGGACGATCGGCAGGGCGATGGCCGGGTCGCCCCGCAATATGGCGTTGGCGCCGCTATCGTCCGCCATCGGACCCGACCTGGTGCACGCCAGTCGCACGATCGCTGTGCTTTGGGCGGCAGCACGGCGGCCGCAGGCGTTTTTGTGTGCGGCGCAACATCAACTTAAAGTAAAACTTCAAATGTGGCCCTAAGTCGATGATAGATGACTGGTTTTCCACTAATTCCATCGCCCCTGTGGATAACTTTGTTGAAAAGTCGCTCGGGAGCGCCCGGAAGGCCCGGAAATCAAGGGATCCACTGGCATCGGCCCACGCTTTGCAAATCTTCCAAAGCCTTAAAAATCAAGACCTTGCAAACATCCCCCGGATAGGTTAAGGCATTACCCTCCCTTGCACTGCGGCAAACCTATCGGTGTGCATAAGTCAAGCCCCGAGAATCAACTCCGAGCACCTTTTTGGCGAATGCTGGCGAAAAAGTTAACTTGACAGGCGTAACGGCGCGGCTCCCGCATCACCGGGTACGCGCCGGCGCGTTTCGCTGCAGCGCGGGGCGCCGCGAGCCCAATGGCCGCGGCGTATATCACGCGGGTCACTTCTGCGCGGCGCGCAGCTTGCGGCTGTAGGCATGCACTTCGTCGACCAGCACGGTGACATGCTCGGGCGGCGTGAACTGCGAGATGCCGTGGCCGAGGTTGAACACGTGGCCATCGCTGCCGCCGCCCGCGGCGTAGCTGTCCAGCACGCCACGCACCTGCTCGCGGATCGCCGCTTCGGGCGCGAACAGCACGGTGGGGTCGATATTGCCCTGCAGGGCCACGCGCCCGCCGGTACGGCGGCGCGCCTCGGCCAGGTTGACGGTCCAGTCCAGCCCGATCGCGTCGGCACCGGTATCGGCCAGCGCTTCCAGCCACAGTCCGCCGCCCTTGGTAAAGACGATCGCCGGCACCTGCTCGCCGGCGTGCTCGCGCTTCAGTCCGGCAAGCACGCGGCGCATATAGGCCAGCGAGAACGCCTGGTACATGCCGTCGGCGAGCACGCCGCCCCAGGTGTCGAAGATCATCACGGCCTGCGCGCCCGCGTCGATCTGGGCGTTCAGGTATGCAGAGACGGCCTGCGCGTTGATTTCGAGGATGCGGTGCATCAGGTCCGGGCGGCCATACATCATCGCCTTGACCGTGCGGAAGTCGTCCGAGCCGCCGCCTTCGACCATGTAGCACGCCAGCGTCCACGGGCTGCCCGAGAAGCCGATCAGCGGCACGCGCTGGCGGCCGTCCTGCACCAGCGCGCGGCGGATCTCGCTGACCGCGTCGAACACGTATTGCAACGAGGACATGTCGGGTACGGCCAGCTTCTGCACGTCGGCTTCGGAGCGCAGCGGATGCGCGAAGCGCGGGCCTTCGCCCTGGGCGAACGAGAGGCCGAGGCCCATGGCATCGGGCACGGTCAGGATGTCGGAGAACAGGATGGCCGCGTCCAGCGGATAGCGGTCCAACGGCTGCAGGGTCACCTCGGTGGCGTAGGCCGGGTTCTTGGCCAGCCCGAGGAAGCTGCCGGCGCGCGCGCGCGTGGCGTTGTACTCGGGCAGGTAGCGGCCTGCCTGGCGCATCAGCCACAGCGGCGTGTATTCGGTGGGCTGGCGGCGCAGCGCGCGCAGGAAGGTATCGTTCTGCAGTGCGGTCATGGTCATCCTCGTAAGACCGCCATTCTAAGGGATGGGCGAGGCGTGCCGGCGCTTCAGGGTATGGGCCCGATGCGCTGCGGCCACGCTCAGGCGTCGTCGAGCAGGTCGCGGAAGGCATCGGCGGCACGCCGCATCCATTCGCGCGCACGCTGGGCTTCCGGCTGCAGCCGCGCGAAGCCATGGACCATGCCACTGGCCTCGATGGTGATCACCGCGGCGTCGTGGCGCACCAGGAAGTCGGCGTAGGCCAGACCATCGTCGCGCAACACGTCGTGGGCCGCGACCACGATCACCGTCGCGGGCGGCCGAACCGGCGCTGCGGCCATCAGGTGCACGCGCGGGTCGGCATGCGCCGCTCCTTCCGCAAGAGCCCCGGCGCCGATGAACTGGGTCCAGAACCATGCCATTTCGTCGCGCGTCAGGCCGGGACCGTCGGCAAAGGCCCGATAGCTTTCCGTGGCCAGTACCGGCGCCGCGACGGGGTAGATCAGCAGTTGGGCGTCGACCCGCACCGCGTTGCCGCCGTTAAGCTGCTGTGCGGCCTGCGCCGCCAGATGGCCACCCGCGCTGTCGCCGGCCAGCGCCAGGAAGGCTGGTGCCAGGCCCAGCGCCTCGCGCTGGCCCGCCAGCCACGCCACCGCTTCCATGGCGTCTTCGCAAGGCGCGGGGAATGGATGCTCGGGCGCCAGCCGGTAGTCGACGCTGACCACCGCGCAACCGGTATCCGCGGCGAGCAATGCCGCCACGGTATGGTGGGTCTGGGGCGAGCCGATGACCCAGCCGCCCCCATGGAAGTACACGATCAGCCGCGGCCGGGCCTCGCCTTGCGGCTGGAACAGGCGCGCGTCAAGGGTGCGGCCCGCCAGCGGGATCTGCAGGTCCCGCACGGCGATGCCCTCGGGGTCCGGCAGCTGCGAAGCCGCGGCGATCTCGGCGAAGCGGGTACGGCGCGCGGCGGCGTCGGCAGGCACGGGCGCGCCGGCATAGCGCTCGGCCAGGCGGCGATAGTAGGCGGTCAGTTCGGGATCGATGGCCATGGTTGCGAGGGCTTGTAAAAACGAAAACGGGCCAGTGCCGGCGCGGCTGAGCGCAACTTGGGCAACCTAGCGCGGCGCCAGTGCGCGCGTCAATTCGATCTTGCTGCAGCAGTCCTGGACCGCCAGCAGTCCCGCGGCGGTGGCGCGGCGCACGGCTTCATCGTTGACGATGCCAAGCTGCAGCCAGACCCCGCGCGCGCCGATGGCGATGGCGTCATCGACCACCGCGGGGGTATCCTCGGCACGGCGGAAGATGTCGACCCACTCGATGCGCACGCCGCTGGCGGCCATCGCCTCGGCGGCCTGCTGCAGACTGGCGTGACAGGTTTCGCCAAGGATGCGCTCGCCGGCGTGGCGTGGATTCACCGGCACGATACGGAAGCCGTGACCCTGCAGGAATTCCGCCACCTCATTGCTGGGGCGCTCCAGCCGGTCCGACAGGCCGACCACGGCCACGGTCTTCATCGCCAGCATGGCATGTATCGCTGGCTGCATCTCTGGGTGCATTGCGGCTCCGGCTGTGAAACTGTGAATAACTGCGGGATAAGTCTTGGGATAACGGCTGAACAACTGCAGGATAACCGGGGATAACTGTCCGGCTTCCGTCGGCCCGAGGCGGGCCAGCGCTGGGGACGTATCAAATCGTAACCGCGAATCGCCACATGGACATGGTGCGAGAGCGAACACGAAAAACAAGCCGGGAATGATACGCTATCGGCACGTTACAACGGCAAACGTGGTCGTAACTTGCACAAAAGTGGCGCGCACGGCGGGTATTGGTGCCAGCGGCTTTCAACTTCTTGCAAAACGATACATTTTGTTACTGCCATGCCGGGGAGTTTCCCCCACAATGCATTGACACACCCGCTGTCCGGGGTGCGGCGCCCCAGCAAAGATTGCTGTGCAGACCTAAAGGGGCGTGGTGAAGAAAGCCTTTTTGTAGCGTTTCTTGCAGCAACCCGATTTTCCGATCCAGCAAAATTGCCGCTGGACCGGAACACCAGGAAGACCGTTTTAGCGCGTGGCCTTTGCAGCCTGTTGCGGATACCAGGTATCCGATGCGCCTTGATTGTCACCTGGACCGAACCCGTTCCTTCGAATTGACCCCTCGAAGGGATTTTCCCGTCCGCGCGGAGCCTCCCCGGCCCGCGCGCTTTTTTTTGTCCAGGCAGGACGAAAGCATATCGCTGTGCCCACAAAAAAGGCAGCCTCGCGGCTGCCTTTTTTAAATGTCGCATCGAAAAAACAACAACGCGACAGTACTACCGAAGCAGTTACTTCTTACGACGCAGGCGGGCAATGGCAGCCAGCTGCGCAGCCGCCACGGCGAGCTCGCTCTGGGCACGTGCCAGGTCGAGGTCGCTGCTCCGGTTCTGCATCAGCTCTTCGGCCGCGCGCTTGGCTTCCTGGGCCTTGGCTTCGTCCAGGTCGCCACCGCGGATAGCGGTGTCGGCCAGCACGGTGACGTGCTTGGGCTGCACTTCGAGAATGCCGCCGGCAACGAACACGAACTCTTCGCTGCCGTCTTCCTTCTCGATGCGCACCGCACCCGGCTGGATGCGCGTGATCAGCGGCGTGTGGCCCGGCAGGATGCCCAGCTCACCCGACTCGCCCGGCAGCGCCACGAACTTCGCCTGGCCGGAGAAGATCGACGCTTCCGCGCTGACGACGTCTACAAGAATGGTTGCCATATCTGATCCTTTCTCCAATCGCTTCGCTTCTGGCGGCTGCACCGCTTGGCGCGATGCCCCGCCGCCCCCGCAGGCGCGGGGGCATCGAAACAAGGCTTACTGGAGCTTCTTGGCCTTCTCGAAGGCTTCGTCGATCGAGCCGACCATGTAGAACGCCTGCTCGGGCAGGTGATCGCACTCGCCGTCCACCAGCATCTTGAAACCACGGATGGTTTCCTTCAGCGGCACGTACTTGCCCGGCGAACCCGTGAACACTTCGGCCACGTGGAACGGCTGCGACAGGAAACGCTGGATCTTGCGCGCGCGGTTCACGGCCATCTTGTCTTCCGGCGACAGTTCGTCCATGCCCAGAATCGCGATGATGTCGCGCAGTTCCTTGTAGCGCTGCAGGGTCTGCTGCACGGCGCGCGCGACGCTGTAGTGCTCCTGGCCCACAACCTGCGGGTCCATCTGGCGCGAGGTCGAGTCGAGCGGATCGACGGCGGGGTAGATACCGAGAGCGGCGATGTCACGCGACAGCACCAGGGTCGAGTCCAGGTGCAGGAAGGTGGTTGCCGGCGACGGGTCGGTCAAGTCATCCGCAGGCACGTACACGGCCTGGATCGAGGTGATCGAGCCAGTCTTGGTCGAGGTGATGCGCTCCTGCAGCTTGCCCATTTCTTCAGCCAGCGTCGGCTGGTAGCCCACGGCGGAAGGCATACGGCCCAGCAGTGCCGACACTTCGGTACCGGCCAGCGTGTAGCGGTAGATGTTGTCGACGAAGAACAGGATGTCGCGGCCCTCGTCGCGGAACTTCTCGGCCATGGTCAGGCCCGAAAGTGCCACGCGCAGACGGTTGCCCGGCGGCTCGTTCATCTGGCCGAACACCATGGCCACCTTGTCGAGCACGTTGGATTCCTTCATTTCGTGGTAGAAGTCGTTCCCTTCACGGGTACGCTCGCCCACGCCGGCGAACACCGACAGACCGCTGTGCTGCTTGGCGATGTTGTTGATGAGCTCCATCATGTTGACGGTCTTGCCCACGCCAGCACCACCGAACAGGCCCACCTTGCCGCCCTTTGCGAACGGGCAGATCAGGTCGATCACCTTGATGCCGGTTTCGAGCAGGTCGGTCGAAGGCGACAGTTCGTCGAACTTCGGTGCCTTCTGGTGAATCGCGCGGCGCTCGTCCGAAGCGATCGGGCCAGCTTCGTCAATGGGGCGACCCAGCACGTCCATGATGCGGCCCAGGGTACCCTGACCCACCGGCACCGAGATCGGCGCTTCGGTGTTCTTCACCGGCATGCCGCGGCGCAGGCCGTCCGACGAACCGAGGGCAATGGTACGCACCACGCCATCGCCCAGCTGCTGCTGGACTTCGAACGTCAGGCCCTTTTCGGCGAACGACGTTTCGCCGCTGTCTTCCAGCACCAGCGCGTCGTACACCTTCGGCATCGCGTCGCGCGGGAACTCGATGTCCACCACGGCGCCGATGCACTGCACAATATTTCCGATACTCATTTCGTATCTCCGATAGCTTGAATTCTTGACGCCTCAGACCGCTGCCGCGCCGCTGACGATCTCCGACAGTTCCTTGGTGATCGCTGCCTGCCGGGTCTTGTTGTAGTCCAGCTGCAGTTCGCCGATCACGTTCTTCGCGTTGTCGGATGCTGCCTTCATGGCCACCATGCGCGCCGACTGCTCGGACGCCATGTTCTCGGCCACGGCCTGGTACACCAGCGCCTCGACGTAGCGGACCAACAGCTCTTCCACCACGGTCTGCGCGTCAGGCTCGTAGATGTAGTCCCACGAGTAGGCGCGCTTCTCTTCTTCCGTCTGCGAAAGCTTGTCGGCGGCGAGCGGCAAAAGCTGCTCAACCATCGGTTCCTGCTTCATCGTGTTGATGAACTTGGTGTACGCCAGGTACACCGCGTCGACTTCACCGTTGGTGAATGCGTCGAGCTGGACCTTGATCGCGCCGATCAGCTTTTCCAGGTGCGGGGTGTCGCCGAGCTGCACCACATTCGAGGCCACCTTGGCGCCGATGCGGCTCAGGAATTGCATGCCCTTGCTGCCGATGGCAGTGGCTTGCACATCCACGCCTCGACCCTGCAGGCTCTTCAGCTCGTTGGTCACCGCACGCAGCACGTTCGTGTTCAGGCCGCCGCACAGCCCCTTGTCGGTCGTGACCACGATCATGCCGACGCGCTTCACTTCGCGCTCTTGCATGAACGGGTGCTTGAACTCGGGGTTGGCAGAAGCCAGGTGCGCCGCGATGTTGCGCACTTTCTCGGCATAGGGGCGGGCATTGCGCATCCGTTCCTGCGCCTTGCGCATCTTGGATGCGGCGACCATTTCCATCGCCTTGGTGATCTTGCGCGTGTTTTGCACGCTCTTGATCTTGGTTCGAATTTCTTTCGTTCCGGCCATATCTTCCTCTCCGTCCGAGTCCCTGCCGCGCCTGACTACTCAGGCGCGGCAGGGATGTCGTGGAATCACGCGGTGGTTAGAACGCGGCGGACTTCTTGAAATCCTCGACGGCGGCACGCAGGGCGGGTTCATCTTCCTTCGAGAGCTGCTTGGTCTCTTCGATGCGGTTGACGAGGTCAGCGTACTTGGTCTTCAGATGGTCGTGCAGGCCCTTCTCGAACGGCAGGATGTCCTTCACTTCCACATTGTCGAGGAAGCCGTTGTTGGCGGCGAACAGCGAAGCGGCCAGCTGCCACACTTGCTGCGGCTGGTATTGCGCCTGCTTCAGCAGTTCGGTCACGCGGCGGCCGCGCTCGAGCTGCTTGCGGGTCGCATCGTCCAGGTCCGAAGCAAACTGCGCGAACGCAGCCAGTTCACGGTACTGGGCCAGGTCGGTACGGATACCGCCGGACAGGCCCTTCACCACCTTGGTCTGTGCTGCACCACCCACGCGCGACACCGAGATACCGGCGTTGATGGCGGGACGGATACCGGCGTTGAACAGGTCGGTTTCCAGGAAGATCTGGCCGTCCGTGATCGAGATCACGTTGGTCGGCACGAACGCGGACACGTCGCCAGCCTGCGTTTCGATGATCGGCAGCGCGGTCAGCGAACCGGTCTTGCCCTTGACGGCGCCGTCGGTGAACTTCTCGACGTAGTCTTCGTTCACGCGGGCAGCACGCTCCAGCAGACGCGAGTGCAGGTAGAACACGTCGCCCGGGTAGGCTTCGCGGCCCGGCGGGCGGCGCAGCAGCAGCGACACCTGGCGGTAGGCCCAGGCTTGCTTGGTCAGGTCGTCATAAACGATCAGCGCGTCTTCACCGCGGTCGCGGAAGTATTCGCCCATCGTGCAGCCGGCGTAGGCAGCCAGGTACTGCATGGCGGCCGAGTCCGAAGCGGCAGCAGCCACGACGACGGTGTATTCCATCGCGCCGTGCTCTTCCAGCTTGCGCACCACGTTGGCAATGGTCGAAGCCTTCTGGCCAATGGCGACGTACACGCAGTACATGCCCTTGCCCTTCTGGTTGATGATCGCGTCCACGGCAACGGCGGTCTTGCCGGTCTGGCGGTCGCCAATGATCAGCTCGCGCTGGCCACGGCCGATCGGCACCATCGAGTCGATCGACTTCAGGCCGGTCTGCACCGGCTGGCTCACCGACTGACGCGCGATCACGCCCGGCGCGACCTTTTCGATCACGTCGGTTTGCTTCGCGTTGATCGGGCCCTTGCCGTCGATCGGCTGGCCCAGCGTGTTCACCACGCGGCCCAGCAGTTCCTTGCCAACGGGCACTTCCAGAATGCGGCCGGTGCACTTGACCGTGTCGCCTTCGGAAATGTGTTCGTAGTCGCCCAGCACCACGGCGCCGACCGAGTCGCGCTCGAGGTTCAGCGCGAGGCCGAAGGTGTTGCCGGGGAATTCCAGCATCTCGCCCTGCATCACGCCGGACAGGCCATGCACGCGGCAGATACCGTCGGTCACGGAAATCACCGTGCCGGTGTTGCGCACTTCAGCTTCGGCGCCAAGACCCGAGATGCGGGTCTTGATCAGCTCGCTGATTTCTGAGGGGTTCAGTTGCATCACAATGCTCCTAATTCTTCAATCCGTCGGACTGCCGCTCAGGCGGCGGTCAGCGCGGTTTGCATGGCTGCCAGGCGCGCACGCACGGAGGTGTCGAGCACTTCGTCGCCAACCTTGACGCTGACGCCGCCGATCAGGGACGGGTCCACCGCCACCTGCGCGTACAGCTTGCGGCCGAACTTGCGTTCGAGTGCGGCGACCAGGTCGTTCAGCTGACCATCTTCCAGCGGAAAAGCACTGGTGATCTCGACATCCGACGACCCTTCACGGGCGTTCTTGAGCGCATGGAACTGTTCGGCGATGTCAGGCATCACCGTCAGGCGGCCGTTCTCCACCAGCAGCTTGACGAAGCGGCGTGCCTCGTCGCTGACCGGGGACTTCAGCACCGACAGGAACAGTTCGGCCAGCTTGTCGCCGGGAACGTTCGGATCGTCGGCGACCGCCTTCATGTCGGCATTGGCGGCAACTAGCCCCATTTCCGACACCAGCTCGGACCATGCACCCAGGTTGCCTGCGCTCGATTCACTGGCGACGCGGAACAGCGCCTCAGCGTAGGGACGGGCAATGGTTGCGGTTTCAGCCATGATTAGAGCTCAGCCTTGAGTTGATTGAGCAGGTCGCTGTGGACCTGCGCGTTCACTTCACGCTTGAGGATCTGCTCGGCACCCTTGACGGCCAGCACGGCGACCTGGTCGCGCAGTTCTTCGCGCGCGCGGGTAACCTGCTGTTCGGCGTCGGCCTTGGCCTGGGCAATGATGCGTGCGGCTTCTGCCTGGGCGTTCTGCTTGATCTCTTCGGCCGTCAGCTGGGCGCGCTTCTCGGCGTCAGCGACGCGTTGGGCGCCTTCGGTGCGGGCTTCGGCCATGGCCTGGTCCACACGCTTGTTGGCGAGTTCAAGCTCGGCCTTGCCCTTCTCGGCAGCGGCGAGGCCATCGGCGATCTTCGTTGCGCGTTCGTCGAGCGCCTTCACCAGCGGCGGCCAAATGAATTTGGCAACAACCCACCACAGGATGAAGAACACGACCATCTGCGCAAAAAACGTTGCGTTCAGATTCATGGTGTGTTCCTTTCGGTAATCAAACTACAGATAAATGCACAAAAGGCGGCTGGGCTGGTGGCCCGCGCCGCCCGTCAGCATCATGCAGACCGAAAAGAATTACTTGATGACAGCCAGCAGCGGGTTCGCGAAGGCGAACAGCATTGCAACACCCACGCCGATCAGGAATGCCGCGTCGATCAGGCCGGCCAGCAGGAACATCTTGGTTTGCAGCGGGTTCATCAGCTCGGGCTGACGTGCGCAGGCTTCGATGTACTTGCCACCCATCAGGGCGATACCCAGGCAGGCGCCGATAGCGCCCAGGCCGATGATGATGCCGATACCGATAGCGGTCAGACCCTGGATGTTGGCGAGAAATTCTTGCATGACGACTCCTTTAATTTAGAGAGACTTAGAACCAAAAAATCAAAAAAACCAAAAACCTAAAACTTGAAACCTGCGGCGATCAGTGGTGATCGTGAGCCTGGCCGATGTACACCAGCGTCAGCATCATGAAAATGAAGGCCTGGAGCAGCACGATCAGGATGTGGAAGATCGCCCAGACAGCGCCGGCAAGGACGTGGCCGACGAAACCCAGCGCCGACAGGTCGGCACCAAACGTCCAGATGGAACCCAGCAGCGCGATCAGCAGGAACACGAGTTCGCCGGCGTACATGTTGCCGAACAACCGCATGCCGAGCGAAACGGCCTTGGCCAGGAATTCGATGATGTTCAGGATCAGGTTGAACGGGGCCAGGTACCACTTGGCGCCGAACGGGGCCGAGAACAGTTCGTGCATGAAGCCGCCCGCGCCCTTGATCTTGAAGCTGTAGTAGATCATCAGCACCAGCACGGCGCAGGACATGCCCAGCGTGCCGTTCAGGTCGGCCGTGGCCACCGCGCGGTGGTGGGGCAGATGGATGTGGAAGATGCCCAGGACATGATTCAGGCCGGTGACCCAGTCCACCGGGATCAAGTCGATCGCGTTCATCATGGTGATCCAGCAGAACACCATCAGTGCCAGCGGAGCAATCCACGAACGGTCGCCGTGGATGATGCCCTTGGCCTGGTCGTCGACCATCTCGACGATCATCTCGACGAAGGCCTGGAAGCGGCCCGGCACGCCCGAGGTGACGCGGCGCGCGGCGGCATACAGGAACAGCACGGCGATGGCGCCGCACAGGACCGACCAGAACACCGTGTCATAGTTGATCACGGAGAAATCGACCACCGACGCCTGCTTGCCGCCGACCGAGTTCAAGTTCTGCAAGTGTTCGGCGATATAGCCGGAGGGTGTCAGCACGTGTTCCGCGCTTTGGGTAGCTTCTGCCATTGTCGAATCGAACGGTATATTGCGAAATCTTCGGGCCGCGCGCCGCTACTCCTGTGCGGCACCCGGTACGCGTCTTGCATTGCCTTCGGCGGATTCGCCGGTCACCGCGATGCAAGCGGGTTTCCAACCTTGACCGTGTCCGGTGTCACCGCTGTGAAACCACGGTGAAACCGCCACGGAAACATCTTGATATTCCGTTTCGGTGCCCCACCTCCGGATGAAGCACCTGTTTTGTGCAGCGGCCTAGCGCATCGCGAGGGCCACCACCCAGTAAGTCTTGAGCGCCAGCAGGAACGTGACCAGCATTGGTACCCAACGCAGATCCCGGTACAGCACCACCACCAGCACCAGCATGGCCACGGTGGCGAACACCTTGATCGCCTCACCCAGGACCAGCCCGCCGACCGATGCGCGATCCCGCGCCACCCACAGCCGGAATGCGAAGAATCCGCTGGGCACGAAGCACACCATGCCGCCGAACAACGCTGACCAGCCGTACGGCCCCGCCTCTTTCCCGAACAACGCCCAGCAAAATGCTGACAGCAGGGAAACGATCACCTGCGCCAGGACAACCTTGCCCGGGGTCATGCGCGAAGGACGCAGCGCGCGTTCGCCAAACAGCTTCACCGCATCGGCGTGCGACAGCGGATCGACAGCTTCATCTTCACGTTCTGCGCCTTCTTTCCAGTCGTCCCAGTCATCTTCCTGACGGGAACCGGCGCTGCGCTGCTGACGGTCTCGAACCACTACCTGCCTGCCTCATTCAGGCCGGAACTTATCGGCCCGACCAGAATTCAAACCGCACGATTTTAAGGGGAACTACTGATTCGCGTCAATCTGCTTACAGTTAGCTTGCAGTGCGTTGCGCACAACGGTTGCCATCACGATTGCATGATGGCTTCACAAAAATTGCGCCGCAATGATGTTTGACGTAATTGGATTGCGCAGCGGACCCTGCGCATGATGGTGGATTAGCCGGTACGCCTCACGTATGCCGATAATCGCACCGGCCACTGCTGCTTCGATGCAACAGTTACCCTCGCAATGGCCGGTTATCGCCCGCTATTTCAGGCTGCCTGCTGCCCTTCGCGCGATTCGCGCAGCCGCGCGAGCACCCCATCGAGCGCATCGTTGTCGCTGAAGTGGATGGTGAGCTGGCCCTTGCCGCGCGCACCCACCTTGATCTGCACCGAGAGCCCCAGCGCATCCGACAGCTCTTCCTCCAGCCGCGCCACGTCGCGGATATTGTTCACGCCCTTCTGCTTGAGCGACCTCAGGTCGAACGGCTTGAGCGTGGACGCCACCAGCTTTTCAGTCTCGCGCACCGACAGCCGCTTGTTGACGATCTGGTTCGCCAGCGTGATCTGATTGGCGCCGTCGACAGCAAGCAGCGCGCGCGCGTGACCCATGTCAAGATCGCCCGCCATCAGCATGGTCTGCACCGGCGCCGCCAGGTTCAGCAGGCGCAGCAGGTTGGACACGGCGCTGCGGGAGCGGCCCACCGACTCGGCGGCCTGCTCGTGCGTAAACTTGAATTCGCGGATCAGGCGCATGATGCCCTGCGCTTCTTCCAGCGGGTTCAGGTCTTCACGCTGGATATTCTCGATCAGCGCCATCGCGGCCGCGGCTTCGTCGGCCACGTCCTTGACCAGCACCGGCACCTGGTCCAGGCCCGCGAGCTTCGACGCGCGGTAACGGCGTTCGCCCGCAATGATCTCGTAGCGATCCGGCTCGGCCACGCGCCGCACCAGGATCGGCTGCATCAGGCCCTGCGCGCGGATGCTGGCGGCGAGCTCCTGCAGCGCGCCTTCATCCATGCGTGTACGCGGCTGGTACTTGCCGGGCTGTAACTGGTCCACGTGCAACACGCTGGGCGCGCCCTCCTGCTTCGCTGTCTCGACGATCTCGGCGGGACCGCCCAGCAATGCTTCCAGGCCCCGGCCCAGGCCCTTCTTCTTTGCCGGCGTCTTTGCGGTACTCATGGTCGATGCCTCCTCGAGCTTCAGCCCAACTGCCTGACGCGCGCGATCATCTCGGCGCCAAAGTCCAGGTACGCCTTGGCGCCCTTGGATGACGGATCGAATGCCACGCCCGGCATGCCATAGGACGGTGCCTCGGCCAGGCGCACGTTGCGCGGGATCAGGGTCTTGAACACCTTGTCACCGAAGTGCGATTCGAGCTGTGCCGACACCTGCTGCTGCAGCGTGACGCGCGGGTCGAACATCACGCGCAGCAGGCCGATCACCTTGAGCTCGCGGTTCAGGTTGGCGTGCACCTGCTTGATGGTGTTGACGAGGTCGGACAGCCCTTCGAGCGCGAAGTATTCGCACTGCATCGGCACGATCACGCCATGCGCCGCGCACAGCCCGTTCAGCGTCAGCAGCGACAGCGACGGCGGGCAGTCAATCAGCACGAAGTCGTACTCGTCGTCGACTGCGTCGATGGCTTGCTTGAGCCGGCGCTCGCGGTGATCGAGCTCGACCAGTTCGACTTCGGCACCGGCCAGCTCGCGGTTGGCCGGCAGCACGTCGTACCTGCCGGTCTCGGATTTCTGGCGCGCTTGCGGGACGCTGGCCAGGCCAACCAGCACCTGGTACACGCTGTGTTCCAGCGCCTGCTTGTCGATGCCCGAACCCATCGAGGCATTGCCCTGCGGATCCAGGTCGACCAGCAGCACGCGCTGGTCTTGCGCGGCCAGGCCGGCGGCGAGGTTCACCGTCGTGGTGGTCTTGCCCACCCCGCCCTTCTGGTTTGCAATCACGAATACCTTGGCCATATGTTCCTGAGGCTCCTGCTTCAATTCATCCGGCCAGCCTCATGGCCGGCAGTTCGCGGCACTGCTTGCAGCGCCGCGGCGTAGGTCATGCGTGCGCGCCTGCGCGCCGCGACAGCACCACCAGGTGGCGCTCGGCATCCAGTCCCGGCACAGTGAGGCGCGGTACTTCGTCGACTTGCCAGTTGGCCATCAGTCCCGCGGCTTCCATCCGGTCGAGCTCCGCCTGTGGATAAACGCCCTTCATGGCGATCAGCTTGCCGTGCGGCGCGAGCAACTGGCCCGACAGGTTCACGAAGTCGGTCAGTTCAGCAAAGGCACGTGACGTGATCACGGCAAAGCCGCCCGCATCGTCCAGTTTTTCCACCGGGCCCCAGTGCGCCGCGGCGTTGACCAGGCCGAGCTGGGCGCGGCATTGCGTCAGGAATGCGGTCTTCTTCTGCACGATGTCGACCATCAGCACCGACACGTCGGGACACGCAATCGCCAATGGCAGCCCGGGCATGCCGCCGCCCGAGCCGACGTCCAGCACCCTGCCCCGCGCAGGCGTACCTATCTCTGCAGAACGCGCGGCAGCGGCCAGCGCGGGCACTGCCGCGAGCGAATCCAGCATGTGATGCGTAAGCATCTCATCGGGGTGGCGGATCGCGGTCAGGTTATAGACGCCGTTCCATTTGCGCAGCAGCGCGAGGTAGTCGAACAGCTTGTCGATCTGTACCGGTGCCAATACCAGCCCGATCTCGGCGAGACCGGCTTCGAGGCGACGACGCTGCGTGGCGTCGTCTGTCATGGTGTGTCGAGCGCCCGCCACTCAGGCCGCCTCTTCCGAGTTGCCGCCAACGGCAGCCGAGTCGGCGCGCGTTCGGCCGAGCCCCTTCTTCTTCAGGTGTACCAGCAGCAGCGAGATCGCCGCCGGAGTCACGCCCGAGATGCGCGATGCCTGGCCCAGCGTTTCCGGGCGGTGCTGGTTCAGCTTCTGGCTGACCTCGAAGCCCAGCCCGCGTACCTCGGTGTAGTCGAGATTCTCGGGCAGGCGGGTCGATTCATTGGCTTCCAGCTTGTCGACCTCGGCAGCCTGGCGAGCGATATAGCCGTGGTACTTGATACCAATCTCGATCTGCTCACGGATCTGGTCGGCCAGCATGGCATCGGCGTCGAGCGGTGCTTCGGGCGCGTGGCGGCCGCCCTGCAGCGCCATCAGCGACTCATAGCGGACTTCCGGCCGGCGCAGCAAGTCGGCCAGGCTGTACTCGCGTTCGATCGGCTTGCCCAGCAACGGCACGGCGTCTTCCGGCGGCAGCATGGCCGGGTTCACCCATGTGCTTTTCAGCCGCTCTGTTTCACGTGAAACAGTGTCGCGTTTGCGGTTGAAAGCATCCCAGCGTGCATCGTCAACGACACCCAGCTCACGGCCGACTTCCGTCAGCCGCATATCGGCGTTGTCCTCGCGCAGGCTCAGTCGGAATTCGGCACGGCTGGTGAACATGCGATACGGCTCGGTCACACCGCGCGTGATCAGGTCGTCAACCAGTACGCCCAGGTAGGCCTGGTCGCGACGCGGCGTCCAGGCTTCACGCTCGCGCACGTAGCAACCGGCATTGATGCCGGCCAGCAGGCCCTGCGCGGCGGCTTCTTCATAGCCGGTGGTGCCATTGATCTGGCCGGCAAAGAACAGCCCGCGGATCGCCTTGCTCTCCAGGGATGACTTCAGGCCGCGCGGATCAAAGTAGTCGTACTCGATGGCGTAGCCAGGGCGCAGGATATGCGCGTTCTCCAGGCCGCGGATCGAATGCACCAGCTCCAGCTGCACGTCAAACGGCAGGCTGGTCGAGATCCCGTTCGGGTAGAACTCATTGGTGGTCAGCCCTTCCGGTTCCAGGAAGATCTGGTGGCTTTCCTTGCTGGCAAAGCGATGGATCTTGTCCTCGATGCTGGGACAGTAGCGCGGCCCCACCCCTTCGATCACGCCGGTGTACATCGGCGAACGGTCGAGACCGCCACGGATGACGTCATGCGTGCGGCTGTTGGTATGGGTGATCCAGCAAGGCAGTTGCTGCGGGTGCAGCTCCGGACGGCCCAGGAAGGAGAACACCGGCACCGGATCCAGATCGCCAGGCTGTTCTTCCATCACCGAGAAGTCGATGGTGCGGCCGTCGATGCGCGGCGGCGTGCCGGTCTTCAGCCGGCCCTGCGGCAGCTTCAGTTCCTTCAGGCGCGCCGACAGGGATACGGCAGCCGGATCTCCGGCGCGCCCGCCAGTGTAGTTGTCCAGGCCGACGTGGATCTTGCCGTCCAGGAAAGTGCCGGCGGTCAGCACCACGGCCCGCCCGCGGAAGGCGATGCCGACCTGCGTCATGGCGCCGACGACCCGATCGCCCTCGACCATCAGGTCATCCACTGCCTGCTGGAACAGCATCAGGTTCTGCTGGTTTTCCAGGCGAGTACGAATCGCCTTGCGATACAGCACACGGTCCGCCTGCGCGCGCGTGGCGCGCACCGCCGGTCCCTTGCTGGAATTGAGAATGCGGAACTGGATGCCGGACTCGTCCGTGGCGGCCGCCATGGCGCCGCCCATCGCATCCACTTCCTTGACCAGGTGTCCCTTGCCGATGCCGCCGATGGACGGATTGCAACTCATCTGGCCCAGCGTCTCGATGTTGTGGGTCAGCAGCAGCGTCTGGCAGCCCATGCGCGCGGCCGCGAGTGCTGCTTCAGTTCCGGCGTGACCACCACCGACGACGATGACATCGAATTCTTTTGGGTAAAGCATGAGACACCTCCTCCGGGAGGCTGGCGGGAAAATGCGGGAATGCGAAATTATAGCGGCATTCGTCTGGCCGCTTTTCGACCGACACCATGTTTCACGTGAAACATGATGTGGACGATACCTGCGCGTGGCCGGCAAGCGACGCCTGGGGTGCCACGATGTTCCACGTGAAACAAAAAGGCCGGGCACAAGGCCCGGCCAATGTTTCACGTGGAACAAGCTGCTCAGAGGCTGGCCCGGATATATGCTGCAACCTGCTCCGCCAGCCTGCCAAGGTCGCGCTGCAAGGTATCGAACCCGGCATTCCGTTTCCGCGTCGCCTCGTCCATATAGAGCGGGCGTCGGATCTCGATCTGCAGGCTGCTACGCCGCTCGGCCGGCCGCCCGATCTGGGCGATCAGCTGCACGCCCTTGTAGGGGTCATTGCGCGCAACCGTGTAGCCCATGTTGCGCAGTTCCCGGTCGACCAGGTCGACCAGCCCCGGCTCGCAGGTGGTTCCGTCCCGGTCTCCCAGCACAAAGTCCGCCAGCGGGTGCGGGCTGTCGATCTTCAGGCGCTCATAGGCATTGTTCGGCATCGAGTGCAGGTTCAGGTGCCAGACCGCGCCAAAGCGCCGGTATGCGCCCTCCACGGCCTCGGCAAGCGCCGCATGGTAGGGGCGGTAATAGCGGTCCAGACGCCCCTGCACTTCCGCCACGGACAGCCGGCGATCGTAGATCGGCGTGCTCGCATCGATCCGGCTCCAGACCAGGCCATAGCCCAGGCTGGTCTTCGGTCCCGGCGCCAGCGCCGTGGGCCACGCCCCGTCCAGCTGATCCGGGTCGATATCGTCGGCCATCCGGTTCGGGTCGATATAGACCCGCGGGAACGTAGCCGCCAGCAGCGTGCCGCCGACCGCCGGCACCGCTGCCCACAGCGCATCAACGTGCGTGTCTTCACCGCCGCGCAGCCGCGCCGCAGGGATCGCCGCGCCGAAATCCGCCGGGTACACGGTGCCGCTATGCGGCGAGTCGCACACCAGCGGCAGCGCCTTCCCTTCCGGCAGCCGCACGATGACCGGCGGCAGCGCGCCCTGATGATTCGCTTCAGCCATGCCTCAGTCCAGCTTGATCTCGGCGGCCTTGGCCACGCGGGCATAGCGCGCCATGGCTTGCTGGATCTGGGCCTTGAACTGATCCGGCGTGGTCGGCACCAGCGTGCCGCCCGACTCTTCCACCTTGCGCTTGAACTCGGGGTTCTGCATGGCCTTGTGGATAGCCTGGTTCAGCTTGTTGACGATCGCCGGCGGCGTGCCGGCCGGGGCGACGATGCCGAACCAGCCGCCCTCGCCCATGTCCTTGAAGCCCAGCTCGGCATACGTCGGCACGTTCGGCAGCTGTGCCGAACGCGACGCGCCCAGCACCGCCAGCGCGCGCAACTTGCCGGATTTCACGTGGGGCAGCGTCGACGACAGGTTATCGGTGATGGCATTGACCTGCCCTGCTACAGCGTCATTCAGCGCCAGGCCGGCGCCCTTGTACGGCACGTGCAGCAGGTCGATCTTGGCCAGCATCATGAAGTTCTCGATGTTGACGTGGCCGAGCGAGCCCGCACCCGGCGAGGCAAAGCTGTACTTGCCCGGATTGGCCTTGGCCAGCGCGATGAACTCCTGCATGGTCTTGGCCGGCACGCTCGGGTGTACGGCGAACACGCTGGGGATGGCGACCACGTTGGTCACCGGGGCGAAGTCCTTGATCGGGTCGTACTTCAGCCTCGGATACACAGCCGGGTTGGAGCCGTGCGTGCTGACCGTGGCCATGCCGATGGTGTAGCCGTCCGGTGCCGAGCCGGCCACCTGCTCCATGCCGAGCGAACCGCCCGCGCCGCCCTTGTTCTCGACCACGATGGACTGGCCCAGCTCGCGGCCGGCGAACTCGGCCACCAGGCGCGCCGACAGGTCGGTCGAACCGCCCGCGGCAAACGGCACGATCAAGCGGATCGGGCGGGTCGGATAGTTGGCCTGCGCGAAGGCGCTGCTGGTAAACATCAGCGTGGCGGCGGCTGCGGCGCCCGACAGCATCAGTTGGCGGCGCGTCATCGTGGCTCGGTTCATGAGGCTTTCTCCTGTTGTTTTATGCGAAGGAACCGAGCGAGTGTCAGGCGTTTACCGGATGCGCACAAACGACTATATTGCACGTTTGCATTACCAAAGATCATCCTGCCCCACGCCCAGGTAAACACTGTGGCATCGCAGGTTCTGCCCCTCTCCTGCGCTGTACCCTGCGCCATGCGGCTGCGTTCCCCGTCGATGTCCGAGTTGCACGCCTTTGCCGCCGCGGCAAAGCTTGGCAGCTTCACCCGTGCCGCCGACACGCTGTGCGTCACCCAGGGCGCGATCAGCCGGGCAATCGCCCGGCTCGAGGAACACTTCGGCCAGCCGCTGCTCCAGCGCAATGCACATCGGCTGGTGCTGACCGATGCCGGCCGGCAGCTGCTCGATGCCGTGGCCGAGCCGCTGGCCGCAATCGAAAATGCCAGCGCTGCCCTGCTCGCCGGCGACCGGCGCCACCGCCTGACGCTGTCGGTCGTGCCGACGCTGGCCAGCGTATGGCTGGTGCCGCGCCTGCCGGACTTCCATCGGCGCCATCCGGAAATCCACCTCGACTTCGTTCCCTACCAGCGCGATGAGGATCTCTCGGGCGCCACGCCCGATGCCGCCATCCTGGCGGGTGAAGCGGGCAAGTGGCCGGGCCTGCAGGCCGACTACGTGATCGGGCGTGAAATGGTGCCGGTCTGCCATCCGGACCGCGCCCGTGCTCGCCGCGAGGCCGGCCGCTGGCAGACGCCGGCGGAGCTGTTGCAGGAGCCCCTGCTCTATCACACGTCAGCGCCGGCGAACTGGCAAAACTGGCTGCGAGCGGCCGGCGTACCCAACGCTGCGCCGATGTTATCCACAGCGTTCGACCAGGTGTCGATCCTGATCCAGGCTGTTCGCGCCGACATGGGAGTCGCGGTGTTGCAGCGATGCCTGGTGAGAGATGAAATTGCAGCGGGACGTGTTTTTGCGCCGTTTGATTTGCCGATTTCGCTGCAACGGGGCTATTTCTTGTGCGCGCCGCGGGAGCGCCGCGATCATCCGGCGCTAAACCGCTTTCGCGATTGGTTGCTGGAGACCGCGCAGCAAGAAGCTATCCAAGATACCGAAGGACATTCTCGCAAAAAATAAAACACCAAAATGATAGCGCCACTATATTCCTTCAAAGCATAATTTTAGCGCCATCATCGTTGGCCTCGATATCTACAGAGGATTCTCGCAGCCTTTCATTCATCAACCGAATCGAAGCGTACCCAACCCTGCGTCGCTCCTCCCGATACCAAAAAACAGGCCTCTGAAACCACTTATCCCCAAAGTTATTCACACGAGAAATGAAAAAGGGCTCGCCTAGGCGAGCCCTCATTCGTCCGGCTATCATCCTTATGGATTAAGCGGCCTTTTTTGCCAACCCAAGATAGGTTTCAATCACCTTCGGGTTCGCCGCCAACTCGTCTGCGGGCCCCTCCATCGACATATCCCCGGTCTCGATCACATAGCCATAGTCAGCCACCTGCAGCGCCGCCCGGGCGTTCTGCTCGATCAGCAGCGTGGCCACGCCGGTCTGGCGCAGGTTGCTGATGATATGGAAGATCTCCTTGACGATCAGCGGTGCCAGGCCGAGGCTGGGCTCGTCCAGCATCAGCAGCTGCGGCTTGGCCATCAACGCGCGGCCCACCGCGAGCATCTGGCGCTCGCCGCCCGACAGCGTGCCGGCATCCTGGCGCGCACGCTCGCGCAGGCGCGGGAACAAGTCGTAGACCACGTCCATCTGGTCCAGGTAGTTCTTCTCGCCGGCACGCTTGCGGCGGAACGCGCCCAGCAACAGGTTGTCTTCGACCGTCATCGACGCAAACAGCTCGCGCTTCTCCGGCACCAGGCACATGCCGCGCGCGACGCGGCCCTCCACGGGGATACCGGCCATGTCGTGACCGAGGTAGCTGACCGATCCGCTCGCCGAGCCGTTGACCGGCAGCGCACCCATGATCGCGTTGAGCATGGTCGACTTGCCGGCGCCATTGGGGCCGATCACCGTCACGATCTTTCCGGCTTCCACCTTCAGGTTGGCGCCGTGCACCGCTTCCACCTTGCCGTAGCGGACGTGGAGGTCCTTCACTTCAAGTATCAGGCTCATGTCGGGTCCTTGCTCCACACCTATTCCACGCCACCCAGGTAGGCTTCCAGTACCGCCGGGTTCTTCTGCACTTCCTCGGGCACGCCCTCGGCGATGCGCGTACCAAACTCCATCACCACCAGCCGGTCGGTCAGGTTCATCACGAAGTCCATGTCGTGCTCGACCAGCAACACGCTCATGCCCTCGCCCTTGAGCTTGCGCAGCAGGTCGGCCAGCGCCTGCTTCTCCTTGTAGCGCAGGCCCGCAGCCGGCTCGTCGAGCAGCAGCAGCGCGGGGTCGCAGCACAGGGCGCGCGCGATCTCCAGGATGCGCTGCTGGCCCAGCGCCAGGCTGCCCGCTTCCATGTACATGCAGTCGGCCAGGCCTACGCGTTCCAGTTGCCGCTTCGCTTCGAACAGCAGCTTGTCTTCCTCGACCTTGTTCATGCGCAGGATCGCTGCCGAGACACCGCCCTGCGCGCGGAAGTCGCCGCGCAGGTGCGCGCCGATGGCGACGTTCTCCAGCACCGTCATGGTCGGCAGCAGGTGCACGTGCTGAAAGGTGCGGCCAATGCCGCGCTTGACGATCTCGCGCGACGGCAGGCCGGAGATCACCTCGCCGCGATAGCGGACCTCGCCACGCGTGACCGGCAGCACGCCCGTCACCAGGTTGAAGGTGGTGGACTTGCCGGCACCGTTCGGGCCGATCAGGCCGATGATTTCGCCCGCACGCACTTGGAAGCTGACATCGTTGACCGCGACCAGCCCGCCGAACTCCTTGCGCGCGGCGCGCACGTCGAGGATCAGCTCGCCCGCCTCGGGCTTGCGCCGCACCGCCAGCGCCTCGGCCTGCGCCGGCGCCAGCACCGCGGGGCCCGACGGAAACAGCCGGCGCAGGAACGGCCAGATGCCATCGCGCGCATACTGCAGCAGGAGCACCAGCAGCACGCCGAAGACGATGATCTCGAAGTTGCCGTTGGCGCCGAGCAGCTTGGGCAGCACGCCCTGCAGCACGTCCTTCAGGATGGTCAGGATGCCCGCACCCAGTACTGCGCCCCACACGTGGCCGACGCCGCCGACCACCGCCATGAACAGGTACTCGATGCCGTAGTTCAGGCCGAACGGCGTCGGGTTCACCGCGCGCTGCAGGTGCGCGTAGAGGAAGCCCGACACGCACGCCAGGATCGCCGCCACGACGAAGATCACCACTTTCATCCACGCGGTATTGACGCCCATCGCCTCGGCCATCACCCCGCCGCCCTTGAGCGCGCGGATGGCGCGGCCCGGGCGCGAGTTCAGCAGGTTCTGCATCGCCAGCACGGCCAGCAGCACCACTGCCCAGATCAGGTAGAACATCGAGCGGCCCGACTGCAGCTCGATGCCGAAGAACGACAGCACCGGGATGCCGTTGATGCCGTCGTACTTGCCCAGGAACTCCAGGTTGCCGAACAGGAAGAACAGCGACAGGCCCCACGCGATGGTCGCCAGTGGCAGGTAGTGGCCGGACATGCGCATCGTGATCAGCCCGATCACATAGGCCGAGGCTACCGTGATCACCAGACCCACCAGCAGCCCGAACCACGGCGACAGCCCGAACTGCGTGGTCAGGTAGGCGGTGCTGTACGCGCCCAGCCCCACGAACGCGGCCTGTCCGAACGATGTCATCCCGCCCACGCCGGTCAGCAGCACCAGCCCGATCGCGACGATGCTGTAGAGCCCGATGTAGTTGCCCAGCGTGATCCAGAATTCAGGCGTCGGCAGCACCGGCAGCAGCGCCAGCACGACGATGAAGGCCAGCACCAGAATCCGGTTGCGGTTCAGCCGCGCGCGGCTGCCGGCCTCGGCGCCGGTCACGGCCGCCGCTTGCTTGTCGGTCAGCATGGTCATGGCTTATTCCTCCTCCTCGACATGCTTGCTCGTCAGCGAGCGCCACAGCAGCACCGGGATGATCAGTGTGAAGACGATGACCTCCTTGAACGCGCTGGCCCAGAAGGACGAATAGGATTCGAGCAGGCCTACCAGCAGCGCACCCAGTGCTGCGACCGGATAGCTCACCAGCCCGCCGACGATCGCGCCGACAAAGCCCTTCAGGCCCACCAGGAACCCCGACTCGTAGTACACCGTGGTCAGCGGCGCGATCAGCACGCCGCACAGCGCGCCCATCGCCGCGGCCAGCGTGAACGACAGCCGCCCCGCCTGCGTGGTGCCGATACCGACCAGGCGAGCGCCCAGCCGGTTCACCGCGGTCGCGCGCAGCGCCTTGCCCTGCAGCGTGCGCTCGAAGTAGAAGTACAGCGCGCCGATCAGCAGCGCCGACACGCCCACCACCCACAGGCTCTGGCCCGAGACGCTGAGCGCGCCCACTTCGAAGCGCGCATCCGAGAACGCCGTGGTGCGCGAGCCCTCGGCGCCGAACATCACCAGCCCCAGCCCCACCAGCGCAAAGTGCACGCCGACCGATACGATCAGCAGCACCAGCGTGCTGGCCTCGGCCAGCGGCTGGTAGGCGAGGCGGTACAGCATCGGCCCCAGGGGAATGATGACCAGCAGCGTCAGCGCGATCTGCGCCAGCATCGGCAACGGCTGCGCGCCGTATTGCTGGACCACCCAGTGCACCGCGAGCGGGAACACCAGGTACTTGCCGGCCAGCACCGCCAGCCGCTGGCCCAGCGTGCGCCGCAGCTCGGCGCTGCGCAGCACGGTCACGGTTTCATAGACGAAGGTCAGCGCGCCCATGGCCAGCAGCAGCCAGCTGGTCTGCGGCGCATGCCCGGCCTGCATCGCGGCCAGCGTCAGCGCGCCGTAGGCAACGAACTCCCCTTGCGGGATGAAGATGACGCGCGTCACCGAGAACACCAGCACCAGGGCCAGTGCCAGCAGCGCGTAGATCGCGCCCGAGGTGATGCCGTCCTGCGCCAGGATGGCGGCGATAGATAGGTCCATTGTCTCCCCGTATCGTTGAAATACCTGCCTGCTTCGAAGGGGGCCGACAGGGCGCTGCGCGCGGTGGGATTTACGAAATGGTAAACAGGTTGCCCATTGCGGAAATACTCGGCAACCCTAGGTATGGCGGTGCGGCAGAAAAAAGGGCGCATGGCATAACCCATGCGCCCTGCTTCACTCCTACTCCACTGTCACTCGGGAATCTAGTGCAGCGGCTTATTTCAGCAGCTTCCACTTGCCGTCGACGATCTGCACCATCACGCGTGCGCGCTGGTCGAAGCCGAGGTGGTCGGTGGTGCTCATGTTCATGATGCCGTGCGACACCGGCAGGTTCCTGGTCTGCTCCATGGCGTCGCGCAGCGCCTTGCGGAATTCCTTGGTGCCGGGCTGGCCCTTCTTGAGTGCCTCGGGAATGGCGTGCTGCAGGATCAGGCCCGCATCCCAGGCATGGCCGCCGAAGGTCGAGACCTGGCCGCCGAAGGCTTTCTCGTAGGCGGTCTTGTAGGCCATGGCCGGCTTCTTCACCGGGTTGCTGTCGGGCAACTGTTCAGCCACCAGCAGCGGGCCGGCCGGCAGGAACGTGCCTTCGCAATCCTTGCCGCACACGCGCAGGAAGTCCGCGTTGGCAACGCCGTGAGTCTGATAGACCTTGCCCTTGTAGCCGCGCTCCTTCAGTGTCTTGGCGGGCAGCGCCGCGGGCGTACCCGAGCCTGCGATCAGCACCGCGTCGGCGTTGGCGCTCATCATCTTCAGCACCTGCCCGGTCACCGAAGTGTCGGTGCGGGCAAAGCGCTCGTTGGCGACCACCTTGATCTTGCGCATCTCCGCCACCTTGGCGAATTCCTGCGCCCAGCTGTCGCCATAGGCATCCGCGAAGCCGATGAAAGCCACCGTCTTCACGTTGTTGTTGCCCATGTGCTCGGCAATCGCGGTAGCCATGTGCGAGTCGTTCTGCGGCGTCTTGAAGATCCAGGCGCGCTTGGCATCCATCGGCTCGATGATGCGGGCCGAGGCGGCCATGGTGATCATCGGCGTATCGTTCTCGGCGACCACGTCGACCATGGCCAGCGAGTTCGGCGTCACGGTGGAACCGACCACCACGTCAACCTTGTCTTCGCTGATCAGCTTGCGGGTGTTCTTGACCGCGGTGGTGGTGTCCGAAGCGTCGTCCAGGACGATGTACTCGATCTTCTTGCCCGCGACTTCCTTGGGCATCAGCGTGAAGGTGTTCTTCTCCGGAATACCCAGCGATGCGGCCGGACCCGTCGCCGACACCGTGACCCCGACCTTGACCTGTGCCTGGGCGGCGCCGGCAGCCAGGCAGGCCGCCGCGATTGCCAGCAGGCTGGCGCGCTTGAAATCCATCTTGTCTCCTTCGGTTCCTGAAACGGAAAGGCATCCGTCCGGCGTCCACCGGCGGATGCCCATTTTCTACGGACCCCTCGGGTCTGACGCAGGCACATCGCCGGCACCTGCGCTACTGCCAGGAACGATGACACACCATTCCCCATTTCCCGTCCACGCCGAGAACCCGTTCGCCCTGGCGAACCGGCCCCATTTTCCCCGGAATTCCCCCGGAATTGGCGCTTCTGTCATTCACCGACCGTGCGGTCGGGAATGCGAATCGAGTCTATCACAGCGACTTGACGCGAAAAGCAGGATTAACCCGCATCAAGGTCAGCGCCCGGCTGCTCAGCGCGCAAACGCATCCCATGCCGTCTTCAGGATCAACGCGCTCACCACCACGATAAACACCTTGCGCACGAACGCGCTGCCATGCCGCAGCGCCAGCCGGCTGCCCACCTGGCTGCCGGCAACATTGGCCACCGCCATCACCAGCCCCAGCTGCCACCAGATATGGCCCTTGCTGGCGAGCAGCAGCAACGCCGCCAGGTTGGTGGCGAGGTTGACCAGCTTGGTCGACGCCGCGGCATGCAGGAAGTCATAGCCGAACACGCGCACGAACACGATCATCAGGAAGCTGCCGGTGCCGGGGCCGAACACGCCATCGTAGAAGCCGAGCACTGCGCCGGCGAGCAATGCCGCGAGCCGTTCGCGGCCGCCTTTCAGCGTCGGCGCATGCTCGGTCCCGAGGTCCTTCTTGGCCAGCGTATACACCAGCAGCGTCACCAGGATGAATGGCAGCGCCTTGCGCATCGGCTCGGCCGGGATCATGGTCAGCGCCCACGCGCCGGCCATCGAGAAGACAAAGGCCGCCACCACCGCCGGCGCGGTCGCGCCCCAGTAGATGCGCACGCTGCGGCCGTAGCGCAGCGCGGCGTTGGCGGTGCCGGCGATCGAGCCAACCTTGTTGGTACCCAGCAGCGTTGCCGGCGCCATGCCGGGATAGGCGGAGAACAGCGCCGGGATCTGGACCAGGCCGCCGCCGCCGGCGACCGCGTCGATCATGCCGGCGAGAAAGGCGGCAACCGCCAGGAAAGCGAACTCCATCATTGCAGGAACGGGGAAAGGAAAACGGGGAGAGGAAAAAACGGGGCGCCGGAGCGCGTCAGTGCCGGCTCAGCCGAGCACCTTGGCCGCCGGCACAAGATTGCGCATCCACATGCCGCTGGCATGCGGGGCAAAACCGGGCGGCGCGCCGCCCTGCGCGCCGGCCAGTGCCGGGGCGAGCAGCGCATGGCGGATGCCATGGGCGCGCCCCCAGTCGGCCAGCGTGTCGCAGCCGGCGTCCAGGCAGGCGCGGGCCATACCGGCACCAAGGCCGGGGCGTACCCACCATTCCGTGGCCAGGGCGGCCAGGCCAGCCAGTTCCAGGCTTGGCACCAGCGCCACCGGCAGGCAAGCCAGCACATCGTCCGGCGCGCCGCCATAGGCCAGAAGGCAGATCCCGCGCCCGGACTGCGCCAGCAACTCGTCCAGCATCAGCCGCCGAGCCCTGGCCGCCGGCACCGGCAACGGCTGCACGACTGCCAGCCAGGCCTCCAGCATGGCGCCATCGGCACTCTGGCCGGCGCGTACCCACAGCTGCGGCATGGGCCGTTGCGGCGTTGCGTCGGGACGGCCCGAGCCGTCCGGAAGCGGCGGATCTTGGGAATCAGGGGGATAGTCGGGCATGGCGGGCAACGGAAAGCGCCCGCATTGTCGCATGCGTCGGGGACCGGGGTGATGCCGATCCGGCATGGGTGCCCCACAATGAGGCGAACACGGCACAGTGAAGGATTGCGTGCTCGCTGCCGTGGGCGAAGCACCAATGAAAAAAGCGTTGCCGAGGATCACCCGGCAACGCCCTTTATTTTATAACGCTGCTACCCGACACCGGGTGCGCGCCTGTCGTCTCCTCGCTTCCGCCTCCATTTAACCTGCGAAAACCGTATATGGAATGTAACGAAGCGGTGCACAGAGGACAAGCTAGAAAAAACCCTAGCCCCAGAATCGGGCATGTCGCCCCACGATCACTCGTGCTTGCGGCCGAACCGGGCCAGCAGCTCGCCCATGATGCCGCGGCGGAAGGTCAGCACGCAGATCACGAAGATCACGCCGGTCACCATCGTCACCGACTCGCCCAGCGTGTTGAACCACTGCAGGCCGGTGGCCGAGGCCAGGAAGCTGCCGATGTCGCCCAGCTTGTTTTCCAGCGCCACGATCACGAAGGCGCCGACGATCGGGCCCGACAAGGTGCCCAGGCCGCCCACCAGCGTCATCAGGATCACCGAGCCCGACATCGACCAGTGCACGTCGGTCAGAGTCTCGAAGCCCAGCACCAGCGCCTTGATCGAGCCGGCCAGCCCCGACAGCGCCGCCGAGAGCACGAAAGCGGTCAGCTTGAAGCGGTCGACATCGTAGCCCAGCGAGATAGCCCGCGGCTCGTTCTCCTTGATCGCCTTCAGGATCTGGCCGAACGGCGAATGCACCGTGCGCACGATCAGCGCGAAGGCCGCGACAATGATCACCAGCGCCACGTAGTAGAGCGTCAGGTCATTGGACAGCGGCAGCACGCCGAACAGCTTGCCGCGCGGGATGCCCTGCAGTCCGTCCTCGCCGCCGGTGAATGGCGCCTGCAGGCAGATAAAGAACAGCATCTGCGCCAGCGCCAGCGTGATCATCGAGAAGTAGATGCCCTGACGCCGGATCGCCAGCGAGCCGACCACGTAGCCGATCAGCGCGCCGGTGGCCGTGCCCAGGATCAGCCCGATCTCGGGCGTCACGCCCCAGGCCTTCATGGCATGGCCGGCCGCGTAGCCGGCACCGCCGAAGAAGGCCGCATGGCCGAACGACAGCAGCCCGGTATAGCCGATCAGCAGATTGAACGCGCAGGCAAACAGCGCAAAGCACAGCACCTTGAGCACAAATACCGGATAGGCACCCGCCAGCGGCGCGGCGATCAGCCCCAGCAGCAGCAATCCGTACAACAGTTTCTTCTGCACGCCCTGTCCCTTTCCTGCCCGGCCCGCGTTGGCAGCCACTGCGGGCCGCGTCGATGATGTGGTTGGTGCGCTCATCACTTCTCCTTCCCGAACAGCCCGGCCGGGCGCAGCAGCAGCACGATCACCATGATGAAGAACACCACGGTCGACGATGCTTCAGGATAGAACACCTTGGTCAGGCCCTCGACCACGCCTAGCCCCAGGCCGGTCAGGATCGACCCCATGATCGAGCCCATGCCGCCAATCACCACCACCGCGAACACGATGATGATCAGGTTCTGGCCCATCAGCGGCGAGATCTGGATCACCGGCGCGGCCAGCACCCCGGCAAACGCCGCCAGCGCCACGCCGAAGCCGTAGGTCAGCGTCACCATCAGCGGCACGTTGACGCCGAAGGCCTCGACCATCTTTGGGTTCTCGGTGCCGGCGCGCAGGTAGGCGCCCAGCTTGGTCTTCTCGATCACGTACCAGGTCGCGAAGCACACCACCAGCGACGCCACCACGACCCAGGCGCGGTAGTTCGGCAGGATCATGAAGCCGAGGTCGGTCGCACCCTGCAGCGCGTCAGGCGTCTGGTACGGCAGGCCCGACACGCCGTAGATCGAGCGGAAGATGCCTTCGATCACCAGCGTGATGCCCAGCGTCAGCAGCAGGCCATAGATGTGGTCGAGCTTGTAGATCCAGCGCAGCATGGTCTTCTCGATCACCACCCCGATGGCGGCAACCACCAGCGGCGACAGCAGCAGCATGATCCAGTAGTTGAGCCCGGCGTACTCCATGCCCATCCAGGCCAGCACCGCACCCAGCATGAAGAGCGCGCCGTGCGCGAAGTTGATGACGTTGAGCAGGCCGAAGATGACCGCCAGGCCCAGGCTCAGCATCGCATAGAAGGCGCCGTTCACCAGCCCCAGCAACAGCTGGGAAAGCATGGCAGGCAGGGGAATTCCGAAGATGTCCATGGGCATCCGTTGCTGGTTGTGTCTCCCCTCTCCCGCTTCGGGTGAGGGGTTGGGGGAGAGGGCCGGCGTGCAAGAGGCTGCCGACTTCAACACCGGCGCGTGCGGGCCTCAGGACCGCTGCCGGAAGTTTGGTTGCGCCACGCTCCTGCTAGCGCCGGCCCTCTTCCCCTGCCCCTCTCCCGCGCGCGGGAGAGGGGAGCAAACCGTCGCAGTGTCGACGGCTCTTACTTCTTCAACATCGCGCACTTCGACTCGGCCACCGTCGTGAATGCCTGGTCGCCCGGGATGGTCGCCACCACCTTCAGGTAATCCCACGGCTTCTTCGACTCGGCCGCGGTCTTCACCTGCATCAGGTACATGTCGTGGATGCCACGGCCGTCCTGGCGGATATAGCCCTTGGTGTAGAAGTCGTTGATCTTCATCTTCTTCAGCTCGGCCATGACCTTGTCCGGATCATCGGTCTTGGCTGCTTCCACCGCCTTCAGGTAGGTGCTGGCGGCCGAATAGTCCGCGGCCTGCAGGCTGCTCGGCATCTTCTTCATCTTGCCGAAGAAGCGGTTGGCGAACTTGCGGGTGTCGTCGTTCATGTCCCAGTACCAGCTGTCGGTCATCAGCAGGCCTTCGGTGTTCTTCAGACCCAGGCTGTGGATGTCATTGATGAACATCAGCAGGCCAGCGATCTTCATCGTCTTGGTGATGCCGAATTCCTTGGCCGCCTTGATCGCATTGATGGTGTCGCCGCCGGCGTTGGCCAGGCCCAGGATCTGCGCCTTCGACGACTGCGCCTGCAGCAGGAACGACGAGAAGTCGGACGCCGACAGCGGATGCCGTACCTGCCCCGCCACCGTGCCGCCGCTGGCCTTCACCACCGCGGCGGTGTCGCTTTCCAGCGAGTGCCCGAAGGCGTAGTCGGCGGTCAGGAAGAACCACGACTTGCCGCCCTGCTTGACCACCGCGCTGCCGGTGCCCTTGGCCAGCGCCACCGTGTCATAGGCATAGTGCACCGTGTACGGCGAGCACTCTTCGTTGGTCAGGCGCGCGGTGCCGGCACCGATGTTGATGTAGACGCGCTTCTTCTCGGAAGCGACCTTGTTCATCGCCAGCGCGGTGCCGGAGTTGGTGCCGCCCAGCAGCATGTCCAGGCCCTGCTGGTCCATCCATTCGCGCGCCTTGGAGGCGGCGATGTCGGCCTTGTTCTGGTGATCGGCGGAAACGATCTCGATGGGCTTGCCCAGCACCTTGCCGCCGCGGTCCTCGATCGCCATCTTGATGGCTTCCAGGCCGCCGGGGCCGTCGATGTCGGCGTACAGGCCCGACATGTCGGTGATATAGCCGATCTTTACGGTGTCGCCGGATACCTGCGCGGCAGCGCCGAACGAAACCGCACCCATGGCAATAGCCGCCATCGCGGCCGCGAGCCGAGTCTTTTTCATCTCTTTGTCTCCTGATTTGCGGCGGCGATGCGCCACCCGTTCCTGCCAAACAGCAATCAACGATCCGGGTATCGGTCAGATCCCGGGATCAGACCCCGAGCAGTTCATGCAGCACCGGCATCTTTGCCTGCAGATCGCCGGCATCGAAGCGTTCGACGATGCTGCCGTGCTCCATCACGTAGAAGCGGTCGGCCAGCGGCGCGGCGAAGCGGAAGTTCTGCTCCACCATCACCACCGTGTACCCCTTCTGCTTGAGCATCCGGATCATGCGCGCCAGCGCCTGCACGATCACCGGTGCCAGCCCTTCCGAGATTTCATCGAGCAGCAGCAGGTTGGCGCCGGTGCGCAGGATGCGCGCCACCGCCAGCATCTGCTGCTCGCCGCCCGACAGGCGCGTGCCCTGGCTCTGGCGGCGCTCCTTCAGGTTGGGGAACATGTCGTAGATCTCGGACTCGCTCATGCCCGCGGTCGTCTCACCACCCTTGCCCTTGAGCTGCGGCGGCAGCAGCAGGTTCTCCTCGCACGACAGGCTGGAGAAGATCGCGCGCTCTTCCGGGCAGTAGCCGATGCCGTAGTGCGCGATCTTGTGCGTGGGCAGGCCGATGGTCTCGTTGCCGTTGACCTTGATCGAGCCCTTGCGCGCGCCGGTCAGGCCCATGATCGCGCGCAGCGTGGTGGTGCGCCCGGCGCCGTTGCGGCCCAGCAGCGTCACCACTTCGCCGCGGTTCACCGTGAGGTCGACGCCGTGCAGGATGTGCGATTCGCCATACCAGGCCTGCAGGCCCTTGATTTCGAGGGCGGGAGTGTTGTTCGTGCTGATCGTACTCATTTGCTCGTCCCCCGCTTCAGTGCGCGCCCTGCAGCTCGGCATCGGCCGTGCCCATGTAGGCCTCCATCACGCGCGGGTCCTTCGACACCTCGGCGTAAGGCCCCTCGGCCAGGATTGCGCCCCGCTGCAGCACGGTGATCTTGTCGGCGATCGACGAGACCACGCTCATGTTGTGCTCGACCATCAAAATGGTGCGGCCGGCGGAGACCTTCTTGATCAGCTGCGTGACGCGGTCCACGTCCTCGTGGCCCATGCCCTGCGTGGGCTCGTCGAGCAGCATCAGCTCCGGCTCCATCGCCAGCGTGGTGGCGATCTCCAGCGCGCGCTTGCGCCCGTACGGCAGGTTCACCGTCAGCGTGTACGCGAACTCGGTCAGCCCCACCTGCTCGAGCAGCTCCATGGCGCGGTCGTTGAGCACATCGAGCGAGCGCTCGCTGCGCCAGAACTGGTACGCGGTGCCAAGCTGTCGCTGCAGCCCGATGCGCACGTTCTCCATCACCGTCAGGTGCGGGAACACCGCCGAGATCTGGAACGAACGGATCACGCCGCGGCGCGCGATCTGCGCGGGCTTCTCGCGGGTGATGTCGATGCCGTTGAATACGATGGTGCCGGTGGTCGGCTCCAGGAACTTGGTGAGCAGGTTGAAGCAAGTGGTCTTGCCTGCGCCATTAGGGCCGATCAACGCATGGATCGAGCCGCGGCGCACCTGTAGGTTGACGTCGCTCACCGCGGTGAACCCCTTGAACTCCTTGGTGAGGTTCCGCGTTTCCAGGATGGTTTCCTGCTGGTTCATGTCTCCTGCCCGCCCTTCGTTGTACGCCGGGTGATGCCCGGCACTGACTGATGGTCCGAACCGGCCTGTAGGCCCTGTGCCGCGTCCGCCAGGCACGTCCGTGGTCGCGGCGTGCTGCGGCGTCTTTGTCATGGCTGTGCGGGGCGGCTCCCGCCGGAGGACAGCGGCCAGCACAATGTGCAGCCCGCGCACCCTCCGAGGCGTCTATTGTGTGCGCCTGTTGCATCGCAAAACATCGGGGTTTGCACTATGAAACATGAACCAAGTGTCAGTTTTTTTGCAGGCGCACATGATCAGCAAACGCCACCTGGCGCCCCCATGCTTTCGCGCCCGATTTCCCATGCTGCGCACCCCGCGCCTGCCACCTTCAGGCGTTTTCCGCCGCGGCGAGTGGCGCTGGCGCCATCACTCCCGCTGCCCCCGCGCCGCGCCGGCGGTCTTCGCGGATCATGTCGCTGGCGCGCTCGGCAATCATGATGGTGGGCGAGTTGGTATTGCCCGAGGTGATCAGCGGCATCACCGAGGCATCGACCACGCGCAGCCCCTCGATGCCGAACACCCGCAGCCGGTTGTCGACCACTGCCATGCCGTCGTCGCCGCGTCCCATCTTGCAGGTGCCGACGGGATGGAAGATGGTGGTGCCGATGCTGCCGGCGGCTTCGGCCAGTTCTTCGTCGGTCTGGAACGCGGCACCCGGCAGGTATTCCTCGGGCTGGTACGGCGCCAGCGCCGGCGATGCCACGATGCGGCGCGTCAGCCGCAACGAATCGGCGGCGACACGCCGGTCTTCATCGGTCGACAGGTAGTTGGGCGCGATCACCGGCGCATCGCGGAAATCGGCGCTGCGCGCATGCACGCTGCCGCGCGACGTCGGCCGCAGGTTGCAGGCGCTGGCGGTGAAGGCATTGAACGCGTGCAGCGGATCGCCGAATTTGTCCAGCGACAGCGGCTGCACGTGGTACTCCACATTGGGCCGCGCCTGCGACGGATCCGAGCGCGCGAATGCACCCAGCTGCGACGGCGCCATGCTCATCGGCCCGCTCTGGTTGAAGGCGTACTCGACGCCGATGCACAACTTGCCCCACAGGCTGGCGGCACGCGTGTTGAGCGTACGCACGCCATTGACCTTGACCACGGTGCGCAGCTGCAGGTGGTCCTGCAGGTTTTCACCCACGCCGGGCAAGGCGTGGCGTACCTCGATGCCGAGTGCGCGCAGCCGTTCCGGCTCGCCGATGCCGGACAGCTCCAGCAGCTGCGGCGTATTGACCGCGCCGGCGGAAAGGATGACTTCATGCCGCGCCGCCGCGGCATGCGGCTGCCCGCCACCGATGTATTGCACGCCAGTGCAGCGGCGCCCGTCGAAGGTAAGCGCGCTGACTTGCGCGCCGGTGACGATGGTCAGGTTCGGGCGCTCCGACGCGCGGCGCAGGAAGGCCTTGGCGGTGTTCCAGCGGATGCCGCGGCGCTGGTTCACTTCAAAGTAGCCGACGCCGAAGTTGTCGCCCTGGTTGAAGTCGTCGGTACGCGGGATGCCGGCTTGCTCCGCCGCATCGGCAAAGCGCTCGAGGATGTCCCAGCGCAGCCGCTGCGCTTCGACGCGCCACTCGCCGTGGGCACCATGGAATTCGCTTGGTCCGCGGTGGTGGTCTTCGCAGCGCTTGAACAGCGGAAGCACGTTGTCCCATTTCCAGCCGTCGTCGCCGGACAGGCGGGCCCAGTCGTCGTAGTCTTCGCGCTGGCCGCGCATGTAGATCATGCCGTTGATTGACGAGCATCCGCCCAAGACGCGGCCGCGGGGGTAGCCAAGGGAGCGGCCGTTCAGGCCGGCCTCGGCTTCGGTGCGGTAGAGCCAGTCCGTGCGGGGGTTGCCGATGCAGTACAGGTAGCCTACCGGGATGTGGATCCAGTGGTAGTCGTCTTTGCCGCCAGCTTCCAGCAGGAGGACGTTGATGTCAGGGTCCTGGGTCAGGCGGTTGGCCAGGACACAGCCGGCTGAGCCGGCGCCAACGATGATGTAGTCGAATGTCTCCATGGCTTTCTTATGTTTGGAATGTGTGCTTTGCCTGCGGCTTGGCAGCAAAAACCAAAAACCAATCAAGACCTTACTTAGCCACCGGCATCGTAAATTCAGCCCCCTTGGCAATGGCATCCGGCCACCGCTGCATCACGCTCTTGTAGCGCGTATAGAACCGCACGCCTTCTTCGCCATAGGCATGATGGTCGCCGAACAGCGAACGTTTCCATCCACCAAATGAATGCCAGGCCATAGGCACAGGGATGGGAACATTAATCCCGACCATACCAATCTGGATCTGCCGGGCAAACGCCCGCGCAATCCCGCCGTCGCTGGTGTAGCACGACACGCCGTTGCCAAACTCGTGCGCATTGATCAACGCCACCGCCTCGGCAAAGTCATGCACCCGCACCACCGACAAGACCGGTCCAAAAATCTCTTCCTTGTAGATGGTCATGTCGGGCTTCACATGATCGAACAACGTGCCACCGACGTAGAAGCCGTTTTCATGCCCTTCGACCTTGTGCCCCCGCCCATCGGTCACCAGCGTCGCGCCTTCTTCCACGCCGCGGGCGATGTACCCCTCGACCTTGGCCTTGTGCGCCCCGGTCACCAGCGGACCCATTTCGGCGTCTGACTCCATCCCGTTACGGATCTTCAGCGCACGCGCCCGCTCCGCCAGCCGCGGCACCAGCTTGTCAGCAACGTCCCCCACCGCCACGGCAACGGAGATCGCCATGCAGCGCTCGCCCGCCGAGCCATAAGCCGCACCAATCAGCGCATCGACCGCCTGGTCCAGGTCCGCATCCGGCATCACCACCAGGTGGTTCTTGGCCCCGCCCAGGGCCTGCACCCGCTTGCCATGCCTGGTCCCTTCCGTATAGATGTACTCGGCAATCGGCGTCGAGCCAACGAACGACAACGCCTGCACATCCGGATGCGACAGCAGCGCATCGACTGCTTCCTTGTCCCCCTGCACGACGTTGAACACGCCATCGGGCAAGCCAGCCTGGCGCAACAGATCGGCAATCAGCAAGCTGGGCGAAGGATCGCGCTCCGACGGCTTCAGCACGAACGTATTGCCGCATGCCAGTGCCACCGGGAACATCCACATCGGCACCATCACCGGGAAGTTGAACGGCGTGATCCCCGCCACCACGCCTAGCGGCTGGCGCAGGTTCCAGTTGTCGATGCCGCCACCGATGTTGTCGGTGAAGTCCGTCTTGAGCAGGTTGGGAATGCCGCAGGCAAACTCCACCACCTCGATGCCGCGCGTGACTTCGCCCCTGGCATCGGAGAACACCTTGCCATGCTCGCGCGTGATCAGCGCGGCCAGGTCGTCATGGTGCTGGTCGAGCAGCTCCTTGAACTTGAACAGGATGCGCGCGCGGCGCAGCGGTGGCGTCTCGGCCCATGCCGGAAACGCGGCCTTGGCGGCAGCCACGGCGTCGGCAACGTCCTGCGCGGTAGCAAGCGCCACGCGTGCGGCAACTTCGCCAATCGCAGGGTTGTAGATATCGGCCAGGCGTTGCGACGCGCCACGCGTCTGCCGGCCCCCGATGAAATGTCCAACGGTAGTTTGCACAGCGCTGGCTTCTGCAAGGATGTCTTCCACTTCCACTCCTGCTTGATACTGGATATCGAGGATCGGCCGCAATCATTGCGCGCGGTAATAATAGCGATAACAGCGCCGCAGCGTCGCTTGCCGCGCATGGCGCAGCGGGCCGGAATGAGCGCAAGCTTGGTGCAGTTGCACCGCCCCGTCCAATGATTTATCGTCAAGCGCAATATAAGCCGCGCTAAATATTGCGCCGCACCACTCGCGCATTCGAAACGCCCCCATTGCATTGGACCTCCACCACCTGCGCGCATTCGTCGCCGTCGCACGAGAAGGCAATCTGACCCGCGCCGCGCAACGCCTGCACCTGACCCAGCCCGCGGTCAGCCTGCAGCTCAAGGCGCTGCAGTCGGCGTGGCGCATCAAGCTGTTCGAACGCACCGCCGCCGGCCTGACACTGACCGCGGACGGCGCTGCACTGCTGCCGCTGGCCGAGCGCATCCTCGACGGCGTGGGCGACCTTCAGCACACCGTCGATGCCATGCATCACACGGTGCGCGGGCGGCTGGCGATCGGCACCATCCTGGATCCGGAATTCACGCGGCTGGGACCGATGCTGCGCACGCTGGTCGAGCGCCACCCGCAGATCGGCACCGAGCTGCGCCATGGCATGTCGGGCTGGGTACTGCAACAGGTACGCAGCGGCGCGCTCGACGTCGGCTTCTACCTCGGCCAGCCGGCCGACGCGAGCTTCCATGCGCTTACGCTGACGCCCTTCTCCTACTACGTGGTCGCGCCCAAGGGCTGGAAGGAACGCACCGCGCTGCGCTCATGGGCACAGCTGGCAACGCTGCCGTGGATCTGGACGCCGCCCGAATCGGCGCATAACCGCCTGCTGTGCGAGCGCTTCGCGCAAGCGGGTGTCGACGCGGCCGGGGTACCCAAGGTAGCGCATGTGGACCAGGAAGCCTCGATGCTGGACCTGGTCCGTTCCGGCGTGGGACTGTCGCTGGTACGCGATTCGATTGCGCTGCGCGAGTCGCATGCGCACGGCCTGGTGATCGTCGAGGGCATGTCCGTGCAGACCGAGCTGACGCTGGTCTGCCTGGCAACGCGCCGCGACGACCCGGTGGTGGCCGCGGTGTTCGGCGTGGCGGAGTCGGTGTTCCGGACCTAGCCCGATGGCGGCGCCGAGGCCGCAGGGGGTTGCAAGTGCCGCCGCAGCCAGTCGCCCAGCGCCGCGAACACTTCGCCGCGCAGCGGCTGTGCTTCGTTGAAGATCTCGTGAAAGCCGTGCGGATACCAGACCTCATCGCGCAGGTCGGGCGGCGCATTGTCGAAGAAGCTGCGGCTGCCCGCCGGATCGACCACGCGGTCGGCGCCGCCGACCAGCATCAGCATCGGCGCCTCCAGCCGCGCGGCATCGGCCTGTGCCTGCGCCATGCCGCGGATAAAGCTCTCCAGCACGCTGGCGGTGATGGTGGTCTGCACCAGCGGGTCGGCGCGGTAGGCCGCCACCACGGCCGGATCGTGCGACAGGTGCCGCGCGTCGATCGGGTTGGGCACGCGCAGGCGCGGCGCCAGCGTCAGCAGCACGCGGTGCAGCGCCAGCATCGGCTGCGCCAGCCGCAGCGCCAGCGCGGGGGATGACAGCACCAGCGCGCGCACCGGGCGCACGCGCGCGGTGGCAAAGCGCGCCGCGATCAGCCCGCCCATGCTGTGGCCGAGCAGGATCGGCAGCTCGTTCCAGTCATGCAGCGCGGCGTCGTAGACCTCGGCCAGGTCCTCGAGATAGATGTCGGGATGGTCGGCCACCATGCGCGCGCCGCCGCTGGCGCCGTGGCCGCGCAGGTCGAACGCGCGCACGCGCAATCCCAATCCGCACAGCAGTTCGGCGACGTGCTGGTAGCGCCCGGCGTGTTCTGCAAGCCCGTGCACCAGCAGCACCGAGCCAAGCGGTTCCGCAAAGCGGCCGGGATCGGGGAGCCAGGTGCGCAGCAGCAGCTCGGTGCCGTCGCGCATGCGCTGGCGGCTTTGCACCGGCGCGTGCGCAATGGCGGGGCCAGGGGCTGTAGTGGTGCCCCGGGCCTCGGCGGCGCCAGCGGAAGCGGGATCGTCCGTCATCGGTTGTGCCATGCGCTACGGTCTCCTCTGCGGCCGGGCCGGCGTGTGCGCCGGCATTGTTCTTTGTCTTGCTGCGTGACTGCACCAAACGGCACAAGGCGATCAGTGACAGCCCTGTTCTTCCCGCGCCGCGTGGCGCGCGTCGCCAGTGCCAGGCACATCCGCGATATCGGCCAGGATCGGGCAATCCGGCCGGTCGTCGCCGCTGCAATGCTGCGCCAGTTGCCGCAATGTATCGCGCATCGCCGCCAGTTCGGCAATGCGCTGCTCCAGGTCGGCCACGTGCCTCAGCGTCAGCGCCTTGACGTCGGCGCTGGCGCGGCCGCGGTCGCGCCACAGCGACAGCAGGTCGCGGATCTCGTCGAGCGAGAAGCCCAGATTACGGGCGCGCCGCACGAAGCGCAAGGTATGCACCGCGCGTTCGTCATAGCGCCGGTAGCCGCCCTCGGTGCGCGGCGGCGCCTCCACCAGCCCGATCGATTCGTAGTGCCGGATCATCTTGGCCGACACGCCCGACGCTTGCGCCGCTTCGCCGATATTCATCGCTTGCCTCCCTGTGCGGTGGCTGCCGTGGCTGCCGTTCTGGACTGCGGATGCCAGCGCCGCAGCAGCAAGGCGTTGCTGACCACGCTGACGCTGGAGAACGCCATCGCCGCGCCCGCCACCACCGGGTTCAGCAGCCCCGCCGCCGCCAGCGGGATGCCGACCACGTTGTAGAAGAATGCCCAGAACAGGTTCTGCCGGATCTTGCGCACGGTGCGGTGCGAGACCGCCAGCGCGTCGGCCACCAGCGCCGGGTCGCCGCGCATCAGCGTGATGCCGGCTGCGTGCATGGCCACGTCGGTGCCGGTCGACATAGCGATGCCGACATCGGCCGCCGCCAGCGCCGGTGCATCGTTGATGCCGTCGCCGACCATCGCCACGACCGCACCGCCCTGGCCCAGCGCCTGCACACGCGCGGCCTTGTCCTCGGGCAGCACCTCGGCCTGCACCTCGTCGAGGCCGAGCTCGCGCGCTACCCGCGCCGCCGCACCGGCGTTGTCGCCGGTCAGCATCACGGTGCGCACGCCCGCCGCGCGCAGCCGGGCGATCGCCTTGGGCGCGCGCGGCTTGATCGCATCGCCAAACGCAACCAGCCCGACGACGCGTGGCGGCGTGGTCTCGACCAGCCACGACACGGTGCGGCCTTCGCCTTGCAGCCGCTGCGCCACCGGTGCCAGCGTACCCGCGTCAGCACCGAGCAATTCGCGCAGGCGTTCGCTGCCGAGTTGCAGCGCCTGGCCGTCGACCACGCCGGCAATGCCGCGGCCCGGCAGCGCCTTGACGTCCTCGGCCCTGGGCACGTCGATGCCGCGCGCCTGCGCCGCGGCCAGCACCGCGCGTGCCAGCGGGTGTTCGCTGCCGGCCTGCAGCGCGGCCAGACGCGCCAGCAGCGCGCCGCCGTCGGCATCGGCGTCGGCATCGGAAGAATCGGCAGCATGCAGCGCCACCACCTCGGGCTTGCCGACCGTCAGCGTGCCGGTCTTGTCGAACGCCACCACGCTGACGCGATGCGCCACTTCCAGCGCCTCGGCGTCCTTGATCAGGATGCCGGCACGCGCCCCCGCGCCGGTGCCCGCCATGATCGCGGTGGGCGTGGCCAGCCCCAGCGCGCACGGGCAGGCGATCACCAGCACCGCCACCGCATTGAGCAGCGCCGCTTCCCAGTTTCCGCCCAGCAGGCCCCAGCCCAGCACCGTCAGCAGCGCGATCACCAGCACCACCGGCACGAACACCGCGCTGACCTGGTCCACCATGCGCTGGATCGGCGCCTTGGCCGCCTGCGCATGCTCGACCATGCGGATGATGCGCGCCAGCACGGTCTCGGCGCCGACGGCAACGGTGCGCGCCACCAGCAGCCCTTCGAAGTTGATCGCGCCTCCGGTCAGCCGGTCGCCCGGCTTCTTGGGCACAGGCACGCTCTCGCCGGTCAGCATCGATTCGTCCGCATGGCTGCTGCCTTCGATCACCTCGGCATCAACCGGGATGCGCTCGCCCGGGCGCACCACCACCTCGTCGCCGAGGCGCACCGAAGCCAGCGGCACGCTGATTTCCTCGCCGCCGCGGCGCACGCGCGCGGTATCGGGGCGCAATGCCGCCAGCGCGCGGATGGCCTCGGCGGTCTGGCGCTTGGCGCGCGTCTCCAGCCACTTGCCGAGCCGCACCAGCGTGATCACCACCGCCGCGCTTTCGAAGTACAGGTGCGGCATGGCGTCGGCAGGCGTGCGCCACATCAGCCACAGCGACAGCCCGTATGCCGCGGTCGTGCCCAGCGCCACCAGCAGGTCCATATTGCCGGCGCCCGCGCGCACCGCCTTCCAGCCAGCCTTATAGAAGCGCCAGCCGAACACGAACTGCACCGGCGTCGCCAGCAGCCACTGCGCCCAGGCCGGCAGCATCCAGTGCACGCCGTACCATGCCAGCACCATCGGCGCGACCAGCGGCAGCGACAGCGCGGCCGAGATCGCCACCGGCCAGGGGCCGTCCCAGAACGCAGGCGTGCGCGCGGCTTGCGTCGACGCAACTGCGCCGGCTTCGGCACCAGCCGCCGGCGTGGCCCCATAGCCCGCGCGCGCCACGGCGGCAGTCAGCGCGGCGTCATCGGCGGTGCCGCGCAGCACCGTGACCGTGGCGCGTTCGGTGGCCAGGTTGACTTGCGCCTCCACCACGCCCGGCACGGCGCGCAGCGCCTTTTCCACGCGCGAGACGCACGACGCGCAGGTCATGTCGCTGACTTGCAGTTCGACGGTGTCCTGCGGCACCGCATAGCCGGCATCGGCCACGGCGCGCGCGGCGGCCGGCAGCACGGCAGCGGAGTCGGCATGCAGGGTGGCGGCCTCGGTGGCAAGGTTGACGGCCACGTCGTGTACCCCCGGCACGCGCGCCAGCGCGTTCTCCACGCGGCGCACGCACGAGGCGCAGGTCATGCCCTCGACCGCCAGGCGCCATTCGGGCGTGTCGTCAAAGTTCTTGGCGGGTTGCGGAGCGAGCACAGCGCTGGAACTTGTCATGGTTCTGGATCATCCACAGTGTCGATGTCAGCATCATGAACCTTACCATCATGGGAAGGTCAAGTGCGGAACAGCATTTCCCGCCACTTTAAAAATCCTCTTGCGCTTCCCACCATGGCAAGGTTCACACTATGTCTGTCGCGGCGCCGTGCCGCCATTCAACCCTTCAGGAGGTTTCCAGCATGATCCAGTTCCAGGTCGAAGGCATGTCCTGCAACCATTGCGTCGGCGCCATCACGCGTGCCGTGCAGGCGGTTGATCCGGCCGCCAAGGTCAGCGCCGACGTACCGACCCAGGCCGTGCGCGTGGACAGCGGCGCCGACACGCAGGCATTGCGGCACGCCATCGAAGACGCTGGCTATCCGGTCAAGTCGGTGTCATAAGCGGCAGGCCTGCAGCAAAAAGGGACGCCCCCGGGCGTCCCTTTTTGCACTGGCCGTGGCGCTGCGCTCAAAAGCGGTAGCCCACGCTCAGGAATGTCACCACCGGGTCGATCTTGATCTTGGTATGCGAAATGATCGTCACCGGGCCAGCCTGCGTGGTCAGCGTGGCGGTGGTGGACAGCGGCAGGTACGACACCGACAGGCCGAGGAACCAGTTGTCGTTGATCGCATAGTTGGCGCCGATGTTGAACACCGGATTCCACGACGGCTTGGCGCTGGCGGTCATCCTGGCGCCGGGGATGCCGAACGCGCCATTGACGAATTGCTGGTTGGTGATGGTTTCGTCGGTAAACCAGGTGTAGTTGACGCCGATGCCGACATACGGGCGGAACTTGGTCCTGGCGTCGAAGAAGTGGTACTTGACCAGCAGCGCCGGGCTCCACTGCTTGACCGAGCCGAGCTTGCCGTACTTGGCGTACTCGCCGGTACCCGTGACGTCATGCTTGGGCGGAATGCCCGCGACCAGCTCGCCCGAGATGTTGTCCGTGAAGAAGTGCGTGAACGCCAGGCCCAAGGTGTCGGCGCTCTCGATATCGGCGCCGGTGTTGGCGCGGGTCATGTTGACCGGCCGGCCATTGATGCTGTCGACGGTCATCGGGTCGGCGGAGCTGTTCGGCATCACGCGGAACCAGCCCAGGCTGACGATATTGCTGCCGGCCGATTGTGCTTGTGCGGCTCCTGTCAGCGCCATGACAGCGCCAGCCGCCAGCATCTTCTTCTTGTAGGTCGATTTCATAGTCCTCTTACTCCTCATTCGTTTACTGCCGTATGCATTATCCGGCGGGTATGAGCAGGACTGTTTCACCGACGATACAGAATCGTAGAGGACGCCCCCTAAACGAAGGGTTAACCACTAAGAAACCCAGGCTGAAGACATTGCCAGGCCGGGTAAACGCTGCGTCGGCGCAACGCTTTATGCCGCGCGCCGGAAAAAACCCTGAAAGATACGAGGGTTTAGGGGCCGGCTGCGCAATAGCGCCCGCCTGCCCCTGCCCTACGCGGCGAGACCCGCGCTCACGGCGTGACGATTGCGAAGCTCGGCTCGAACTTGTCCATCAGTGCCACCCATGCAGCGAGCGCCTGCGGATCGCCACCGACTTTGGCGCGGCCGGCCTGGGTCTCCGCCTGCAGCGTGGTCTGCCCCGAGAGCACGCCGGTCAGCACCGCGCGCGGCATCGTCAGTGTGGCCTGCGGTGCGGCATGCTGCGCGCCTGCCTTGTAGCGGAACACGCCGTTCTCGACCGTCAGCGCGTAGCGCTTGCCGGTGTCGGGCTGCACCCAGTTGATCGCGACGGTCTTGCCCGCGGCACGGTCGCCGTTCAGGCTGATCGCCAGGTAGTCCAGGAACATGGTGTCGGTCATCGCCCGCAGCACGTCGGGGCTGCCGGTGCGGCGCGTGGACCCGGGCGCGCCGTCGCGCAGCTCGGCAGCGCCGGTCAGGTAGGCATTGCGCCAGGTCGACGACTCGGCCTGGTAGCCGAGCTGCTCCAGCGCATCGGCCTGCAGCCGGCGCGCGGCCTGGTTGTCGGGGTCGGCAAAGACCACGTGCTTGAGCACCTCTGCCACCCAGCGGTACTCGCCGCGCGCATACGACGCGCGCGCCCGCTCCAGCACGCGCGCCGCGCCGCCCATGTACTCGACGTAGTGCTTGCCGGCATCCTCGGGCGGCAGCGGGTTCAGGTTGGCGGGATTGGCGTCGTACCAGCCGAGGTAGCGCTGGTAGACCGCCTTGGCGTTGTGGCTGACGGTGCCGTAGTAGTCGCGCAGGTGCCATTCGGAGGCCAGCGACGGCGGCAGCTTCACACGCTCGGCGATCTCGGCGGGCACGTAGCCCAGATTGGCGAGCCGCAGCGACTGGTCGTGGATGTACTTGTAGCCATCGCGCTGCTTGCCGAGGTAGGTGACGATATTGTCGCGGCCCCAGGTCGGCCAGTGGTGCTGCGCGAACAGCACCTCGGTGCGGCCGCCGAAGCGGTCGATGGTCTCGTCCAGCGCGCGCCACCACTGGTTGGCGTCGCGAACCTGCGCGCCGCGGATGGTGTACAGGTTATGCAGGTTGTGGGTGGCATCCTCGGCCGCGCACAGCGCCTTCCACTGCGGCAGGTACATCAGCATCTCGGCCGGCGCCTCGGTGCCGGGCGCCATCAGGAATTCGATCTGCACGCCGTCGATGGTGCGGGTCTCGCCGGTCCTCGCGATCAGGTCGGTCGGCGGCACCAGCGTCAGCGTGCCCTGCGCGACCGCCTTGCCGAGCCCGGCATCGACCTGGCCGGTGGCCGAGCGCTGCAGGTTGGCGCCATACATGTACTGGGCGCGTCGGCTCATCGCATTGCCGGCAAAGACGTTCTCGCTGACCGCCTCTTCCATGAAGCCTTCGGGCGCCAGCACTTTGACCTTCCCCGCCTTGACGTCGTCTTCGCTGATCACGCCCTTGGCGCCGCCGAAGTGATCGGCATGGCTGTGCGTATAGATCACCGCCACCACCGGCTTCCTGGGGCGGTGCTTGTAGTACAGCTCCAGGCCGGTGCGGGCGGTCTCGGTGGCGGTCAGCGGGTCGATGATGATCAGGCCACTGTCGCCTTCGATGATCGTCATGTTGGAGATGTCGAAGCCGCGGATCTGGTAGATGCGGTCGGTCACCTGGAACAGGCCGTGGTTCATGTTCAGCCGGGCCTGCCGCCACAGGCTGGGATTGACCGTCGCCGGTGCGACATCCTTGTCGATAAAGCGGTATGAATCCAGCGACCACACCACCCTGCCTTGCGCATCGCGGATCTCGCCGCTGTCGATGGTGCCGATGAAACCCCGGCGCGCGTCCTCGAAATCACGCTGATTCTGGAACGGCAGTTGCTGAAGCACGGCGGCCTGGGCGCGGGCCGTGGCGTCGCTGGCCGGGTTGGGCGGTGTAGGCGCGGCACTGGCCGATCCGGAAGCGCCAGCGAAAACGAGGGCTGCGGCGAAGGCCGCGGCAGTAGAGGTCGGGTACGACATGCGGGTCTCCATGCGGGTCTCCTTCAGGCGCTGTCAGCGAGTGGTGTCCAAAGATTGTGCTGAACGTTCAGTACAATATTGAAGTTTGCTGGCAGAACTCCTCTACTGTCAAATCGCAGCGCCGCTGAAAATTCTGAACTTTGCCCCTGCCCCCTATGCCGTCATCGATGCCCCCGCCCACCAAGGCCCCGCCCGCTGCGCTCAAGAACCGCCGCGGCCTGGAAACACGAGACCGGATTCTCGCCGTCGCGCGTGAGCTGATCAGCGCACATGGCTACTCCGAGGTGACACTGGATCAAATCTCCGCCGAGGTCGGGGTGGCCAAGAGCAGCCTGCTCTGGCACTTCGGCAGCAAGGAAATGCTGCTGGCACAAGCCGCGACCAGCCTGTTCGAAGACTTTGGAAATGAGCTTGGGGGAGTCGCCAGGCATGCCGGCAAGACGCCGCCGCAGCGGCTGGAAAACCTGTTCGACGAACTTGCCGACTATTTCACGGCCAACCCCGAGGCCAAGGGCGTGGTGCTTGGCCTGCTGTTCTCCGGCGGCGTGCCGGCCAGCGTGCGCGAGCAGATCCGGCACAGCTGGGACGCGCATGTGCGCGACCTGGCCGAGGTGCTGTCAGTACCGGGCCAGCCGCTGCCGCCCGAAATGTCACGCCTGATCGTGGCCACGCTGCACGGCTGCTATGTCCACTGGTACGCCAGCGACCGCAGCGAGCCGATCGCCGGCTTCCTGGCGCCGGCGCGTACCTTGTTCAGCGACTGGCTGCGCGCCCGGGCGGGCCGAGCGGAAGATGATCGGGGGCGTCAGGCGCGGCTGGCCAGCACGCACGCCGCCAGGTCCCACAGCGCATAGCCCACGCTCTTGAACACCAGCGGGCTGCCGCCGCGCGCGCGGATGGCATCGGCCTGCAGGATCGCCGTCTCGAACGGCTGCACGGTGCCCCAGTCGATGCCCGCCTGCAGCAGGTCACCTGCTTCTTCCTCGATGCCGAACAGCGTATCGGCCAGCAGGCGCCCGTGGTCCGCGGCCGCATGGCAAAGCCGCGGCGGCAGCTCGCACATGTCCGGCCGGAAAGCGCCGACCGCGGCGATGAAGTGGTCGTCGCGCCAGAGCCCGCTGTCCAGGTCCGGCAGCACCGGGCTGCGGCTGGACGTGACCGTGACCACCATCGACACGCGCGGCAGCACCGCGGCAACGGTGTCGGTCACTTCGGCCTCGACGCCCAGCGTACGCGCCTGCGCGGCCAGCGCCTCGGCCTTGTCGCGCGTGCGCGACTGCAGCCATACCTTGCGCACACCCAGTCCGTCGACAAAGGCCTCCAGGTGCGTCAGCGCCTGCACGCCGGCGCCGACGATCAGCAGTTCGCCGTCGGTGCGCGCGGCGAAGCATTGCGCCGCCAGCAGCGACACCGCCGCGGTGCGCCGGCCGGTCACCGTCGGCCCGTCGAGCATGGCCAGCCGCGCGCCGGTATGCGCGTCGGCCACCACCACTTCGCCAAGGATATTGGGCAACCCGCGCCCAGGGTTGCCGGGGTGCACGGTGATGTTCTTGGTCATCACCAGGTTGCGGTTGCGCGCCGGCATCACCAGCAGCGTACCCTCGCCGTCCTCCGCATCGCCCACCGGCAGCGCGATGCGCGGCGGCGCCATGGCCGTACCGTCGCGCAGCTCGGCCAGCATGTCGGCGATGGCGCGCGCCAGTTCGGGATATGGCAGTCGGGCCGCCGTGCTGGCGGCATCGAGGGGAAGCAGGGACATGCGGGCGCTCCGGCGGGATGGTGAAGCGGCCATTATGCGGGACGGCCGCGCAGCGATGTCAGCGCCTGGCAGGCGCGGACGGCGCCCGCACCGATGCGCCGCGCACCTCGATGCCGATCCGGTCCACGACCTTGCCCGCCGCGTCTAGCAGTTCCACCTGATGGCGGCCCGGCCACGGCAGCCACGCCACCTCGGCGCCGCGACCGAGCGGCTTGCCGTCCATGCGCCAGCTGACCGCGCGCGCGGACTGGCCGGCGATGCCTTCGGCCTGGAACCAGACGCGCTGCGATGCCGGCGGCATGTCGGGGTCGAGCGCGAACACGGTACCGTTGGCCGGGTTGGCGATCGCCGGCGCGGTGCTGGCCGCCGCCGCGGGCTTGCCAACGCTGACGCGCGTGATGGCCGTGCCGGCGAGGAACACCTCTTCCCGCGCGGGCTCGAGGCCATCATCGAAATTCAGCGTCACGCGCTGCACGCCCGCGGGCATCACCGGCGCGCGGCTGCCTTGCTCGCGGTGCAGCGCTTCCATGACGTCATGCCACACCGGCGCCGCGCCGGACACCCCGGAAACGTCGCGCATGGCCGCGCCGCTGGCGTTGCCGACCCACACGCCCACGGTATAGCGCTGCGACCAGCCGATGCACCAGTTGTCGCGCATGTCCTTGCTGGTGCCGGTCTTGACCGCGGTCCAGAAGCGCGTGGTCAGCGGGCTGTCGAGGCCGAAGGTGCGGGCGCGCGCGTGGCGGTCGGCAAGGATATCGCCGATCACGTAACTCGCGCCCGGCTGCATGACCGCGACGGGCGCAGCAACAGGTGCGCCTTCGCGCAGCCGCGGCGGCGCATAGCGCCCGCCGCTGGCGAGCGCGCGGTAGGCATTGGTCAGCGCCAGCAGCGACACGTCGGCGCTGCCCAGCGCCAGGCTGTAGCCGTAGTAGTCTCCCGCCTCGGTCAGCGGCAGGCCCAGCGCCACCAGCCGCTTGTGGAAGCGGTGCGGCGTCACCATCACCAGCGTGCGCACCGCCGGCACGTTCAGCGATGCCGCCAGCGCCGCGCGCGTGCTGACCCAGCCGGCGTAGCGGTGGTCGTAGTTCTGCGGCACATACAGTCCGCCGCCCACCGGCAGGTTCACCGGCCGGTCGTCGAGCAGCGATGCCGCGGTCAGGCGCCGTTCCTCCAGCGCCTGCGCGTACAGGAAGGGCTTGAGCGTCGAGCCGGCCTGCCGCAGCGCGGCGGCGTGGTCGACCTGCGCGGCCGACGACAGCGCGCCGGACGAACCCACGTAGGCCAGCACGTCGCCGCTGGCGTTGTCGATCACCACCACCGCGCCATCCTCGACATGGCGCCCGGCCAGCTCGCGCAGGTGCCGGTCGAGGCTTGTGACCGCCGCGCGCTGCAGGCGTGCGTCGAGCGTGGATGTAATGTGCGCTGGCATGGAGGCGCCGGGCGCCAGCTGCGCGCGCGTGTCGCTGACAAGCCGGCGTGCGAGATGCGGGGCGAGCTGCTGCACCGTGGCAGGCACCTGCGCCGCGGCATTACGCTGCGCCACCGGCCCGGTGCGCAGCAGCGCCAGTTGCGCGAAGCCTTCCAGTCCTTCGCATTGGCGCGGCAGCCGCATTTCGCGCAGGATGCCGCAGGCCCGGCGCGCCACCTGCACGGCCGGCGCGTTGGGCGCGCGCACCAGCGCCACCGCCAGCGCCGATTCGCGCGCATCGAGCCCTTGCGGGTACTTGCCGAACAGCACCTGCGACATCGCCGACAGCCCGACCAGTTCGCCACGGAACGGCACCAGGTTCAGGTACGCCTCGAGGATCTGGTCCTTGCTCCAGCTGCGTTCCAGCGCCGCCGCCCCCGCCGCCTGACCAACTTTCTGCGTGAGACTGCGCCCCTGCGCCGCCGCGCCGGACCGGCGCAGGTCGTCGTCAAGCAGTCCGGCCAGCTGCATGGTCAGCGTCGAGGCGCCGCGCGTGCGCGTGTTCCACAGGTTGGCCCACGCCGCCGCGGCCACGCCTTGCCAGTCGACGCCGCTATGCGCGTAGAAGCGCCGGTCTTCCGACAGCACGATGGCCGTGCGCAATGCCGGCGAAGTCTGCGCCAGCGTGACCCAGTCGCCGCGGCGCGCGCGGAAGTCGTCGCGTACCCGGCCGACCACATCGCCGTGGCGGTCCAGCACGACCACGTCGGCGCTGCGCCAGTCGTCGCGCACCTGCGCGAAGGCCGGCAACGCGGCAGCATGGCCGCTCCACAGCAGCGGCAGCAGTGGCAGCAGCGCCAGCCAGGTCAGTCGCGCGCCGCGTCGCTTCATGCCTCAGGCCGTCCCGACACGATGCCCGCCACCAGCAGTACCTGTGCCGCGGCATAGGTCCACCAGATGCCCAGCGCGAAGGTCTCGAACGGCACCAGGAAACGCGCGATGCCGATCATCATGTCCGACGCGGCAAAGCACAGCGCGCCCAGCGCCGCCAGCGGCGTCGGCAGCCGCGCCACCAGCGCGCTGCACGCCATCGCCGCAAGCACCCCTACGTACACCGACACCGGCACCGTCAGCGTGCCGAGATTGGGCCAGAAGCGTCCCAGCATGGTCCCGGCCACGCCGAGCATGGCGCCGCATGCGATCAGCCGGTGCGGGCGCAGGTCGCCGGCCAGTGGCACCAGCAGCCGCAGGTAGGCGAGGTGCGCAAGCAGGAAGGCACCCAGCCCGCCCACGAACGAAAACGACAGCGCGGGCACCGCCAGCAGGAAATCGCCGACGGCCGAGCACACCAGCGCCGTCACCAGCCAGCGCCGTTCCGGCAGCGGCCGGTGGAACCACGCGGCCCGCGCCAGCAGCAGCGCCATCGCGGTCTTCCACAACGGCTGCATGGCGATCTGCCCGGTCAATGGCGCGCCTTCGGGCAGCTCCATCGACACCTGCACCAGCAAGGCGCCATAGAGCACTCCCGCCAGCGCGCCCGCGACCCACCACTCGCGCACCCGCGCCGGCATCCTCAGCGCGATCCAGCTCATGGACGTGCCCCGACCACCAGCCGCGCGTTCGGCGCCACGCCAAAGACATCGGGCGCGTACATCGCTTCGACGCGCGACGGCGGCAGCGAGAACTCGCCGGCGTTATTCAGGCGCACCGTGTACTCGACCGACACCGTGCCCTTGGGCAGGTAGCCGAAGTACTCGCGATACGCCTGCGGCGTGCGTTCGGTATAGGCCGGCCAGGCCACGCCCTGGCGCCGCTCGCCGCGCGTGGCGATCTGCGAATCGCGGCCCAGGCCGCTGCCGAGGATGGTGGCGCCGGCGGGCACCGGGTCGCTGACCACCACCCAGGTCATGTCGGCCTGCGCATCGATCTCGAGCTTGACGCGGTACACGTCGCCGCGCGACCACTTGCCCGACACCGCCTGCTCCTGCGGCGTCACGGTGCGCTTGATGCGGTAGCCCGCGGCCAGCGGCGCCGTGACCGGCACCGCGGCCAGCGCCTGTACCGTCGCCCACGGATGGCCCGCGCCGGCCTGCTCCACCTGCAGCGTGCCGCCGTCCGCGCCTGCCGGCCACGGCAGGTCGACACTGCCTTGCGCCACGCCGTCGTTGCGCTGCGCGCGCGCCCAGTCGAAGCTGCGCGTGGCATCGGCGGCGTTGCTCACCGAGACGCGCGTGCTGCCCGCCACCGGCGTCTTCTCGAACACCTGCGCAAAGCGCGTCACCGCCAGCATGCCCCACGCATTGGCGGTGGTGGTGCCCCAGGCGCCGCGCACCTGGCGGCCGATCAGGCCGGTGGCCAGCTGCGGCGCGTCTTCCTTCCAGCCCGGCAGTTCGGCGGCCAGCGTCAGCAGCCGCGCGGCGTTGGCGTCGCCGCCGGCCATCATCCACCACCAGTTGTCGTTGCGCTCGGTGGAGAACGCCAGCCGCGTGCCTTGCACCGTCAGGCGCGAGCGCAGCAGTTGCTGCGCCTCGGCCAGCCGCTGCTCGCGCTGCGGGATATCGGCCATGCGCGTCAGCAGCAGCGTCCAGTCGAGCAGCGCCGAGGTCGGCCACTGCGCCGGCAGGATCTGGATCGCATCCAGCATGCGCGCCTGCGCGTGGCCGGTACGCGACAGCGCTTCGAGCGCGGCCAGCTTGCGCACCTCCAGGTATTGCGTGCCGCCCACCGGCGACCAGCCGTCGCGGCGGATACGGCCTTCGACGAAGTCGGCCAGTCCGCGCTCCATCTGCGCGCGCTGCGCGTCGGGAATGCGCAGCGCCAGGCCTGCGCGCGCGGCTTCGTCGGTCACAGCCAGCAGGTAGGCGGTCAGCACCTCGCTGCCGTAGTCGCTGTCCGAAGCCAGCGGGAAATACGAAGCCAGCCCGTTGGCGTCGAGGTACGACGGCAACTGCGTCATCAGCGCTTCCCACGCGGCCTTGTCGTTCAGGCCGATCGCCTTCGACGCACGCTGCTCCAGGCAAGTGAACGGATAGTGGCGGAACCATTCGCGCACGCCCGGCATGCCGCCCGCCAGCGACGACTGGAAGTTCACCTGCAGCCCGCCGCGCACCTTGCCGGCGGGATCCGCCAGCGCTCCCGGCGGCGCCTTGACCGGCACCGACAGCGACGGCGACACCTGCGCCAGCGTTGCCTGCTGCACCGTCACCGGCACCGCGGGGACGATCTGCTGCGAGACCTTGATGCGGTCGCCGGCATTGCCGCCGCCCTGCTCGCTCGCCTGCACTTCCCACATCACGGTGCCGCTGCGCGCATACGCCAGCAGCGTGGGCGCGGTCACGTCCCAGCCGATCTCGCGCGCTTCACCCGCGGGAATCTGCACGGTCTGCGCCGGCAGCGTGCCGTCGTTGCCGAGCAGCGTGGCGCGCGCGCTCGCCTGCACCGTCATCGCGCGCTTCGTGGTATTGCGCAGCGTGAACATGGCGCGGTAGCGATCGTCCTCGCGCACCAGCAGCGGCAGGCCCGAGATCACCTGCAAATCCTGCGTGGCGGCGATGGTGGCGCTGCCGGTACCGAAGCGGCCCACGCCCAGGTCGGCCACGGCGACGATGCGGAAGCTGGTCAGCGAATCGTTGAGCGGCACTTCCAGGCTGGCGCGGCCTTCGGCATCGAGCTGCACGCGCGGGTTCCACAGCAGCAGCGTGTCGAACAGCTCGCGCGTCGGGCTCTTGCCGCCGCCACCGCCGGCGGGCACGGCCTTGCGCCCGTAGTGCCGGCGGCCGATGATTTCCATCTGCGCGGTCGACGTTTCCACGCCATAGCCGCGCCGCTGCAGCATGGCGTCAAGCAGGTCCCAGCTGGTGTTAGGCATCAGCTCCAGCAGCGCCTGGTCGACCGCGGCCAGCGCGACTTCGCCATTGGCGGCGGGCTTGCCGTCGGGCAGCCTGACCTGGATTGCCACGCGCGCCTTGCCGCGCACCGGATAGGTGGCCTTGTCGGGCGTCACCGTGACATCGAGCCGGTGTCCGGCATTGCCCACCCTGATCTCGGCCAGCCCCAGCCGGAAGGCCGGCTTGGACAGGTCGACCAGTGCCGTCGGCGCGGCATATTCGCGGCCTTCGCTGCGGAACGCGCGCCACCACTCGCCGGGCTGGCGCCAGCCCCAGGTAAAGAACGAATACCACGGCACTTCATGCAGGCGCCCGCGCAGCGCCAGCACCGAGACGTAGACATTGGGGCCCCACTCCGGCCTGACCTGCACGCGCACCGTGGGATCGCTGCCATGCAGCTCGACCACCTGGGTCTGGTAGACGCCCTCGCGCTCCACCGCCACCAGCGCGGTGGCGTGCCGGAACGGCATGCGCACCTGGAACACCGCGGTGTCTCCCGGGGCGTAGGACTTCTTCTCCGGCAGCAGGTCGATGCGATCGTGGTTCTCGCCGCCGAACCACAGTTCACCCTGGCGCGTGACCCAGACCGTCGAAGCGGCCTGCGCGGTGCGTCCCTCCTTGTCGCGCGCGCTTGCCACCAGTTCGACCTGGCCGGCCTGCTCCAGCGCCACCTCGCAGCGCGCGCGGCCCTGCGCATCGGTGCGGGTCTCGCACACGGTGCCGAGGTCGCGCGTCTCGGTGCGGTTGTCATAGCGGTAGAAACCGCCGACCACGCGCTTGCGCGCCGAGGTGGTGAGGCGAGCGCGCGCATTGAGCTTGACCGGGGCATCAGCCACCGGCTTGCCGTTCAGGTCCAGCACCACGCCATGCACCGCCAGCTTCTGCTTCACCGAGACCCAGCCTTCGGACCGGATGCCGACCACCACGCCAGCTGGCCACAGCGGCACGGTCTGGCGCAGCGTCTGGATCTCGCCGTTGGGGTCGGCAAAGCCCGCTTCGAGCACCAGGTCGCGCGGCGCGTCGGTCTTGGGCAGCTTGCGCAGCGTGACAGAGCCGTTGCCGTTCTTGTCCAGCGTCAGCGGCAGCTTGTCCGCCACCAGCTTCTGGCCGTCGTCGGGCTGGTCGGCGTCATCCATTTCCTCGTCGCCGCTGGCGCTTTCGCGCTGCGGTCGCGGCGGGTTGAACGAGAACTCGTCATAGCCGGGGAAGCTGACGCTCTTGTCGCGCAGCAGCGCCGATACGCGCACCGGCAAGCCGGCCGCGCCGCCGCCCGACAGGTAGTGGATTTCCACGCCGACCGGCAGCTCGGCCGGCGCGATCGCGGCGCCGGCCTTGCCGGCCAGCTGCAGCGTGCCGGCGAGAACCGGCAGCCGGAACGCTTCGACGCGGAAGCTGCCGCTGGGATAGGTACGCGAGCCTTCGTCGCGGCCATTCGCGCGCCCGCCCTGCTGCGTCTGCTCCTGCGTTTCCAGCTCGACGGTATAGACGCCGAGCTTGGCCGCGGGCGGCACCTGGAACGTGCTTTCCGCGCTGCGCCCGCCAGTCGCGGTCTGGCGCCACTGCAGCGGCAGCTCGTAGGTCTGGCCGCTGCCGTCGTGGCGGATCACCACGCGCGTCGGCAGCGGGCGGCTGGCCGGCGGCAAGGCAAAGCCCTGCGCGGTCTCGGCGCGGATCAGGTGCTTCATCGACACGGTCTCGCCGGCGCGCAGCAGGGTACGGTCGAAGATGGTATGCGCGCGCACCGTCGGCGCGGTGCTGGTGTCGGTGGGCACGTTGAAGCGCCAGGTCTCGATGCCGCGGTTCCAGTCCGACATCACGAAGGCCATGTCGGCCTTGCCGCGCGCCTGCGGATGTCCGGCGGCGATGCGCGCCGACACGAAATAGCCCGACAGCCCGTTCTGGTCGCAATTCGATTCCGGCACGGCGTCCAGCCGGGCAAAGCGCACCACGCCGCTGGCATCGGTGCGGCCCTCGCCCAGCAGGCGCCCGCTGCAGTCGCGCACCGCGACGGCGGCGTCGGCCACCGGCTTGCCGTCGTCGAGCGCCGTGACCCACGCCAGGCCGCTGCGGCTGCCGTCGTCCTCGTTGCCCAGACTGCGACCCAGCTTGAAATGCACGCCCAGGTTGGTCACCAGCGCGGCGGTGCGCACGTACATCGGCGCGCGCTTGCCGAGCAGCGCCTCGCCCAGCATCGGCGAAGCGATCTCGACCACATGGAAGCCCGGCTCGGGCAGCGGGATGCCGACCACCTCGAACGGCCGCGGGCCGTCGCCCGATGGTTTGGGTACGGCCAGCTTCTGCACGCCGGGGGCGCGCTCGAGCAACGACACCGAGCGCGTCTCGATCGACACCGCGTTGCGCAGATTGCTGACGCGGTACGGCGAGCGGCCCGCCAGCACCGCGTCGAGCTCGCCGCGCGTATAGTTGGACTCATGCATGCGGCGCACCAGCCCCAGCCATTGCATCACCGCGGCATCGTCGTCCACGTGCAGCTTCATCACCGTGCCGGCACGCGCCTGGATGCCGCGCACGGCCAGATCGGCCTCGACATTGCGCAGCGTCACCGGCAGCAGCGGCGGATAGTCGGCGGGCGACTTGCCGCGCGGCAGCTCGCCGAAGCGCTCCACCACGCCGAACGGCGCTGCGGCGAACTTGGCCAGCGGGGGCATGGACGCGGTGGCGACCTTGAGCGGGAACAGGTCGGCATTGGACAGCGTGCGGCCGCTGTCGTCCTTCAGGTCCTTCGGTATCTCGATGGTGAACTGCGCCTTCTCGGCGAACGGCGCGGCAAAGGTGAGCGCGCTGACGCTGGCATCCGGCGCCAGATCGGGAGCGAACTGCGGCGCACGCGGGCCGGACGGCGTCTTCAGCACCACCTTCTCGGCCTGCTTGCGCGGCACCGGGGCCGAGAACGTGACCGACATCGGCCGCAGCGGCGTGCACGGCGATTGCGCGTGCTCGCGCTCGCAGCTGAAGCTGGCGGCAAAGGGTTCGCGCACGGTGTAGTCGAAGCGGCGCTCGTCGCGCGTGGCCACCCCCGACGGCGTGGCAATGCCCGCGCCCAGCACCAGCTGCACGCGCGCCGCGGCCGGCAGCCGCTGCTGGCAGGCGAGCAGGTGCACGGCATCGGGCGCCGGCTTGGCCAGTTTGGTCCAGTGGATCGCCTCGAGCAGCTCATCGCGTTCCTTGCCGGCGAGCAACCGCACCGGGATGCGCTCGCCCAGCCCCTGCGCCTGGCACCAGGCGTGCTCGCGCACCGACGCCGGCGTGGCCGGGCCGTTGAAGCGCAGCGCGAAGACCTGGTCTTCCTCGATCTCGCCGCCGGACGGCCGGCTGGCGATCACGGTCGGGCCGCCGGTCTCGAAGCGGTATTCCGGCTTGCCGGCATAGGCGGTGCCGGCAACGCTCTTGAGCCCGGTGCGCATGCGCACGCTGCAGCGCACCCCGGGCGGCAGGTCGCTGGCGAAGTCATAGACCCAGTTCCTGGCATCCACCCAGCGAGCCTGGCCGCTGGTGCCGGCGCCGGTGCAGGACACCGCGGCGGGCGCGGCGGCCTGCACGTCGCCCATCGGCACCATGGCCTCGTCGAAGCGGATCGCCACCTGCCTGACCTGCCCCACCGTGCCTTCGGGCGAAAAGCGGGTGACCTGGGCGGCATCGGCGGGCTGGACGCCGGCGAGCAGCGCGAGCGCGGCGCCCAGCGCCAATGCCGCGGCGCATGACGCGCGCGCTGGCTGCCTGCTGCCAAGGTCCCGACCGGCTCCGGCGACGATTCCCTTCATCCTGCCATCCTCCCTTTTCCGCCACTTCGTGGCACCCGGCGAGGGTGACACGCACGCCACAGGAGTGCAAGACCGGCGCGCAATCCTGCATGGCGCACCTGGAAAAGATTCAACCCGGACTTAAAAGCCGGCTCAGCGCAGGTGCGACAGCGGCAGCGCCCCCTCGCACTTGATCGCGGTGAGCACGATATTGGAACGCACGCTCTCCACCCCGGGCACCCGCATCAGCCGCTTCATGGTGAATTCCGCCAGCGTGGGCAGGTCCGGCACGACCACGCGGATCAGGTAATCGGCCTCGCCCGCTACCGAATAGCACTCCTGCACCTCTTCGAGCAGCAGGATTTCCTCGCGGAAGCGCTCGACGATGGTGTCGCCGTGGTGCGCCAGCTTGACGCTGATAAAGACCAGCACGCCCAGGCCGAGCGCCTGGGTCGACAGGCTGACGCGGTAGCCGGTGATGACGCCATCGGCTTCCAGCCGCGCCAGGCGGCGCCCGACCTGGCTGGGCGACAGGTGCACGCGCTCGGCCAGTTGCTGGTGGGTGGAGCGGCCGTCCGCCTGCAGCGCGGCCAGCAGGGCCAGGTCGAACGGGTCAAGAGAGACGCTTTGGGCAGTCATACACAAATTCCGCATCGAGTCATCGCATGACGCACGTTACATGCACGATCAATTGAAGACAAGCCGATTTTGCGGCGTATATGCAGCATGCTGTCACTAAACTACGCAGTAAATCCGCATTCCGCGCTGCCGCGCCGCAGCGATCACGCATAACAGGAGACACAAACCTATGTCCGCACCCGCCATGGCCGCCACCGAAGCCCCCGCCGCCTTCCAGGGCACCCTCACCGACAAGCTGCGCGAACAGTTCGACGAAGGCCTGCTGTCCGGCCAGGCGCTGCGCCCCGACTTCACCATCGCGCAGCCGGTGCACCGCTACACCAGCACCGATCACGCCATCTGGCGCAAGCTGTACGAGCGCCAGGCCTCGATGCTGCAGGGCCGGGTCAGCGACGAATTCCTGCAAGGCCTGGCCACGCTGGGCATGGAAAAGGACCGCGTGCCGGATTTCGGCCAGCTCAACGAGACCCTGATGCGCGCCACCGGCTGGCAGGTGGTCGCCGTGCCCGGGCTGGTGCCGGACGAGGTGTTCTTCGAGCACCTGGCCAACCGCCGTTTCCCGGCCAGCTGGTGGATGCGCAAACCCGAGCAGCTGGACTACCTGCAGGAGCCGGACTGCTTCCACGACGTGTTCGGCCACGTGCCGCTGCTGATCAACCCGGTCTTTGCCGACTACATGGAGGCCTACGGCAAGGGCGGCCTGAAGGCGGCCGGCATGGGCGCGCTCGACATGCTGTCGCGCCTGTACTGGTACACGGTAGAGTTCGGCCTGATCCGCACCGGGCAAGGGCTGCGCATCTACGGCGCCGGCATCCTGTCGAGCCAGGGCGAATCGATCTACAGCCTGGACTCGGCCAGCCCCAACCGGATCGGCTTCGACGTGCGCCGCATCATGCGCACGCGCTATCGCATCGACACGTTCCAGAAGACCTACTTCGTGATCGACAGCTTTGAGCAGCTGTTCGACGCGACCCGGCCGGACTTCGCCCCGCTGTACCAGGAACTGCGCGCGCAGCCCACGCTGGGCGCCGGCGACGTGGTGCCGGGCGACCAGGTGATCAACGTCGGTACCCGCGAAGGCTGGGCCGACACCGACGACATCTGATTCCGGCGGCCCCTGCCCCGCTTCCCGCTTTGTGAAACAATGCCGGCATGCCCGCCGCCCCGGCGCGGGCGGGCCGGCTGTCCGCTCTGGCGGCGTCCCCCGACGCTGCCTGCCGATTTCCCAAGACCCAGATCGAGCCCACCATGACCCCTCTGTCCCCGCAAGCCCGAGCCACGCTGCTCGCCGAACTGCCCGGCTGGACCACCGTCCAGGACCGCGACGCGATCTTCAAGCGCTTCACCTTCCACGACTTCAATGCCGCCTTCGGCTTCATGACGCGCGTGGCGATCCAGGCCGACAAGGCCGACCACCATCCCGAATGGTTCAACGTCTACAACCGCGTCGACATCACGCTGTCCACCCACGACGCCAACGGCCTCACACAGCGCGACATCGACCTGGCCCACTTCATCGAGCGCGCCGCGGCGGCGCTGGTGGTGCCGGGCTGATACCCGGATACCCCGCGCGGCAGCAGATACCCGGGCGGATGTAGGCAAACCGTAAGGAAGCAGCCGTCCGCGCCGAGTACAATCTGCGGCAGGCCCGCACCGTGTGCTGCATGGGCCCTCCTCCAGCCATGCCCAACCTCCTGCCCGAGCCGCCATGCGTATCCTGCTGATTGAGGACGACCGCCAGATTGCCAGCGGCGTCGAAGCCGGCCTGTCCCGCGCCGGCCACCAGGTACGCGTCGTCCATGACGGCGTCTATGCCACCGAACACCTGCTGCGCGAGCAGCACGACCTCGTCATCCTCGACCTGGGCCTGCCCGGGATCGACGGCATGACCCTGCTGGCGCGCTACCGCGCCCGCAACCGCACCACCCCGGTCATCATCCTGACCGCGCGCGACGAACTGGAAGACAAGCTCTCGGGCCTGAACGCCGGTGCCGACGACTACCTGATCAAACCCTTCGCCCTGCCCGAGCTGGAAGCGCGCGTGCGCGTGCTGCTGCGCCGCAGCCAGCATGGCGAGGCCGCGCCCGAGCGCGACGTGCGCCTGGGGCGCCTGCGCCTGTCCGGCAACGACCGCCGCATGTTCATCGACGCCCGGCCGCTGGAACTGTCGCCACGCGAGTTCGCGGTGCTCGAGCTGCTGCTGCAGCGCCAGGGCCGCGTCGTCAGCAAGGCGCAGCTGCAGGACCACCTGGCCACTTTTGCCCACCCCGCCGGCGAAGGCGGCGATACCGTGGGCGACACCGCGATCGAGGTCTACGTGCACCGCGTGCGCAAGAAGCTCGAGGACAGCGATGTCGAGATCATGACCGTGCGCGGCTTCGGCTACCTGCTGCAGATCCGCGCCGGCCAATGAAAGCGTTCCTGCCGCTTGCGCCGCCCAGCGCACGGCACTGACCCCCGGCCCCGACCCATCAGCCCAGCCGGCAATGTGGCCCCGCTCCCGCACCTCCACCCGGATTTCCTGGCGCACTTCGTCCCGCATCGCAACGCGGAACGAGCTCCCTTCCTCCGCCGCGGCTGACAACGCCGGCGCCGCGCCCGCATCGACACGCCAGGCCGCCCGCCCCGGCTCCAACATCAGCCTGCGCGTACACCTGCTGCGCGCGTTGGCGACGCCGCTGTTCGCGCTGGTGCTCACCAGCGGCTCGCTGTCCTACTGGCTGGCGGCGCACTACACCACGCAGGTGTTCGACCGCGCGCTGTATGGCGTGGCCAACAACATCGCCCAGCAGATCCGCATCGCCGGCCCGCGGCTGGAGCAGGACATCCCGATGATCGCGCAGACGCTGGTCGAGGCCGAGGGCACCGACCGCATCTACTGGCGCATCCACGGGCCCGATGGCCTGATCGGCGGCATGGACACGTGGCTGGGCTACGGCACCGGCCAGACCACGCTGCACGATGCCCGGCTGTTCTATGCCTGGTTCAGCGGGCGCCAGGTGCGCGCGGTGCGGCTGCCGGTGATGCTGCCCAGCGCCGCGGTGGACGAGCTCGGCACCAGCGAGGCCGGCAAGCCCGCGCGCGGACCTATCGTAATCGAAGTGGCCGAGCTGCTGGACCGGCGCGAGACCGCCGCCAACGAGATCCTGCTGTCGGTGTCGGTGCCGCTGATCCTGCTGCTGCTGGTCGGCAGCCTGATCCTGTCGCACGTGCTCAAGGAAGAGCTGGTGCCGCTGCAGATCCTGGCCGACAAGCTCAACCGGCAGACCGCGCGCTCGCTGGCGGCGCTGGACGAAACCCAGGTGCCGGCCGAGGTGGCGCCGCTGATCCGCGGCCTGAATGCACTGCTGGCGCGGCTGCGCGACGCCCTCGATGCACAGCGCAAGTTCATCGCCGATGCCGCGCACCAGCTGCGCACGCCGCTGACCGCGGTCAAGCTGCATGCCGACCGCGCCATGGAAGCCGATTCTCCGGAGGTCGTCCGGCATGCCCTGCGTGAAGTCCAGACCGCGGCCGACCGCGCGGTGCGGCTGTCGAACCAGCTGCTGTCGCTGGCGCGCGCAGAGCCTGGGCTGTCGCTGGAGCGGCTGGGGCCGGTGGAGCACTTCGATTTGGCCGAGCTTGCCTTCGAAATCGGCGCCGAATGGGTGCCGCAGGCACTCGCGCGCCGCATCGACCTGGGTTTCGAGATATTGCCCGGGCCTACCTTCACCGGCAGCACGCCCGCGGTTGTGCGCGGGAACCGCCTGCTGATGCGCGAGGCGCTGTCCAACCTGATCGACAATGCGGTGAAGTACGTGCCGGCCGGCGGCCGCATCACCGTGCGCGCCGGCGGCGAGGCCATGGGTCACCGCGGCATGGCGGTGGTGATGATCGAAGACAACGGGCCCGGCATCCCGCCGCAGCGGCGCGAAGAGGTGTTCAAGCGCTTCTTCCGCGGCGACCGCGCGGCGCAGAGCGGCGGCGCCGGCCTGGGGCTGGCCATCGTGCACGAGATCGTGACGCTGCACCAGGGCACCATCCATATCGAGGACGTGCCGCAGCAGCCGGCCAGCCTGCAGGGCACCGAGGGCACGCCGGAGCGCCGGGCGGTCATGCGCTTCGTGATCCGGATCCCGTGCGAGCCGGCAGGTTCGACCGGCTGAAGCGCCTTCGGCCTTACTTCTTCTTTTTCTTGTCCTTCGGCGCCAGCATGGTGCCGCGGCATTGCGGGCTGCCGCAACGGCACTCGAATTCCTTCTTCAGCTTGGCCGTATAGCGCGCCTCGATCACCAGCCCGTAGTCATAGAACAGCTCTTCGCCCTGGGCGATATCGCGCAGCGCGTGGATAAAGACGCGTCCCTTCTTCTCGCGCGCCTCGCAGTTCGGTTCGCAGGCGTGGTTGATCCAGCGCGCGCGGTTGCCGCCGAACTTGGCGTCGATGACGCTGCCGTCGTCCAGGCTGAAGTAGAAAGTGTGGTTGGGATCGCTGGGATCGTGCGGGTGGCGCTCCAGCGCCTTCTTCCACGAGATGTGCTCGCCCTTGTACTCGATCACGCGCTCGCCTTCGGCGATGGGGGCGATCGCGTATACGCCCTTGCCGTGCACGCCCGACTGGCGCACCTCGATCCGGTCGCTCGCGGTCTTCTTGCCCGCTGCCTTTTGCTTTGCCTTGTCCGCCATTTGCCTTTCCATGCGTGTCGCCTGCCTGTGCCGGCCGTTCCGGCGCGATCGGCATGATACCGGCGTGGCTGCGACACGTATACGTGACCCCTGGTTAACGGCTCGACCGCTCGCCCTGGCAGGTATACGGCCTGATTACGGCCGGTCACGTAAACCTCGCGCATGTGGATAACCCCGCCTCCTTCTGTGGAAAAGCACGCGGATTCGATGTGGGCTGCCTGGGGCCCGCATGGGGATGCCTCGGGCATAAGTCGGAGGCGTATACCGCAAGACCTCATCCATAAGGCCGGTTCATCCACTGCGACCAACAATGGATGCAACCACTTCTCGTTTACGTAAACCGTTGACGGCAAAGACGTTTACATAGTTTTCCACAGCCGGAGGCGCCGTTTACCTACTACCACTATCTGTATACATGAAAGAAAGATGTAAACCGAAAGGCGGAACCAGGGCAGCGGCAAGAGCCCGGCGTATACCGGTGCCCGCAGAGGTTGCCGTATACGCAAGCCTGAACACGCCGGATCCAGGCATGCACAAGCCGAATACCGTCTTGCGAGGCAGGTAACCTTGCCTGGATCTGCATGCAACATAGTGCAGCCGGACTGTGGAGCTTTTAGGGCGAATACAGGCGCGTATACGTGCCGGAGGCTCCCTGAGGTCCATCCCCAGTCGCAGAAGGCCCGTAAACGCCTCTGCGGCCCTCTATGGCCTTTGAACGGCTCGTGGGACATCTTGTAACGTGGCGGGCTGGCCGCCTGCCTGTGCAGCGTCATGTGGCCGTCCATGCGCTCGTCGCGCGGCGTTTGCACCGCAACGGCAGCGCCCGCAACCAGGTCTGCCAGCAGGTCGATTTGCCGCCAGCCACGGCCTGAGGCGGCCTGGCGCAATCCTGCAGGTAACAATCTGTTCGCGGTGCGCCTTGTCCGACACGGTATGATGTGGCCCGCGGCGTCTTTTGCCGGTCCGGTGGCAGCCTTGCTACCGCCGACCGGGCGCCTGTGTTTTATCAACTCGATACGGAGTGAAGCATGACGAAAACCGAACTGATCGACGCTATCGCAGCCGGTGTGGACGGTCTCACCAAGGCCAAGGCAGAACAGGCACTGAACGTGACCCTGTCGGCCATCATGGACGCCGTGGCCAAGGGCGATACGCTGAGCCTCATCGGCTTTGGCACGTTCAGCAAGGGCGAGCGTGGCGAGCGCATGGCGCGCAACCCGCGCACCGGCGAAGAAATCAAGGTGGAAGCCGCCAAGACCGTGAAGTTCAAGGCCGGCCAGAAGTTCAAGGACGCTGTCAACCAGTGAGCCTGACGGGCTGCACTGCACGGCCCGTGTTTGTTTGACCCCGCCATGCCGCCGCCGGCCGCAAGCTTCGGCCAGGGCGCAGGCGAGCGCCAGGCGGGGGACGTTATCCACAGCAGGGATCGACGTTTTCTGCAGTATCCGCCGCAGCGCTGAAGCCATTGCCGAAGCGGTTGCGCGCCAGGACTTCCAACAGGCGTCCAGCCAAGGCCGATGCAGGGCCGGACGGGGCGCCGAGCCATGTGGGGCTTCCATGTTCGCCCGTCCATTGCGCCGCAGATCTCCACAGCGTTATGCACAGCGCTTTCCACAGCGGATTCCACAGGTTTCTCCACAAGCCATTTGCGCCGCCGCGGCGCTGGCGCTGCTGAGCGCCTGCACCACGGTCAGCGAACCCGCGCGTCCGCAGGCACGGCCGCTGGCCGACAACGAGCGGCCGGTCACCACGCCCGGCGCCACGCCGCGCGAGCGCATCGTCGAGATCGCCACGCAGGAGTGGTCGCGCTGGGGCGGGCAGGTGGTGCGCCTTGGCCGCGACGACAGCGCCTGCGTCACCTACAGCCCGGCGCCGGCTCCCGAACTGCCCCCGGCCCTGCCTGAACCGCCGGAGGTGCAACCCGAGGACAAGGCCGATACCGGCGCGCCCGCCAGCGGCACCAGCGCCGACACCGACAGCAACAACATCAAGTGGCCTCGCGCCGATTGCATGACTTTCCCGGACGGCACCGGCATGGAGGCCACGCCGCTGGGCTGCACGCTGGCCCGGCGCTACTGGGGCATCGTCGGCGAAACCCCCAGTTGCCGGCAGGTCACGCAAGGCGCCTGGGCCTGGTCGGCGGTGTTTATCTCGTGGGTGTTGCGCAAGGCCGGGCTGGACGAGCAGCAGTTCCTGACCGGCCAGTCACATTCGATGTATGTAGTCGATGCGCGCGACGGCATCCTTGCCCATCCCGCCTTCCGCATCGAACCCGTTCCGGCCATGCCCCGCCCGGGCGACATCGTCTGTTCCGGGCGGGGACGCGACCGCTACCTCGATGATGTGGCGGAGATCGGCTTCGGCACCACCCCGATGCATTGCGACATCGTGGTGGCCGTCGATCCGGCGGCGCGGGTGGTGCGTGCCATCGGCGGCAATGTCCAGCAATCGGTATCGATGGAGGAAATCGAACTGGGCGATTCGGGGCGGATCGATGGCGTGACCAATTCGCACATGCCCTGGGTGCTGGTGATGCGGAACAACCTGCAATAGGCAGAGCATCATCAATACGAATAATCGATCAGCGGTAAAAATCCACCCATTGATTATTCGCTCGAATAATTGGTTTTACTCGAACAGTTCGAGCTGCGACCGATCCCGGTCGCTGGTCGCCACCCCTACCCCCAGCAACCGCACCGGCAGCCCGCGCCGGGCGTGGCCCTCTGCCAGCAGGCGCGCGTAGACCGTGCGGTCGGGCGCATGGCCGCGGCATTCCACCGTGGTCTGGCGGAAGTCCGAAAAGCGCAGCTTGACCGTCAGCTTGTCGATGGTGCCGTGCGCCTGCGCGCGGGCAATGCGTGCCTCGAGCATGGCGATCAGCGGCTCCAGTTCGACCAGGCATGCCTGCAGGTCGGGCAGGTCGTCGGCATAGGTCTCTTCCACGCTGATCGACTTGCGCTCCCGCTCGGGCGTCACCTCGCGCTCGTCCTCGCCGCGGCACAGCTTGTAGAGCCGCGTCCCGAACACGCCGAATTCGCGGTGCAGCCGGTCCGGCGACCACGGCCGCAGGTCGCCGCAGGTCTGCGCGCCCAGCCGCCGCAGCTTGGCCGCGGTGACCTTGCCGACCCCGTGGATGCGTTCGACCGGCAGCGCGGCGACGAAGGCATTGACCGCCGCCGGGCGGACCACGAACAGCCCGTCGGGCTTGTTCCAGTCGCTAGCGATCTTGGCAACGAATTTGCTCGGGCCCACGCCGGCCGAAACGGTCACGCCGACCTGGTCGCACACGCGCTGTCGGATTTCTTCGGCGATGCGGGTGGCGCTGCCGGCATGGCGCGTGCAGAGGCTGACGTCGAGATAGGCCTCGTCCAGCGACAGCGGTTCAACCAGCTCGGTGTATTCGCGGTAGATCGCAAAAATCTGGCGCGATACCTCGCGATATTTGTCCATGGCCGGACGCAGGATCAGCAGATCGGGGCAAAGCTTGACCGCCTGCGCCGACGCCATGGCCGAGCGCACGCCGAAGGCACGCGCTTCATAGTTGCAGGTGGCGATCACCCCGCGCCGGTCGGGCGAGCCGCCCACGGCCATCGGCCGGCCGCGCAGCGAGGGGTCGTCGCGCATCTCGACCGAGGCGTAGAAGCAATCGCAGTCGCAATGGATGATCTTGCGCTGGACCGGGGGCGTGGCATCAGGCGGCGCGGACATGGCCGGGGCACCAGGTTTATCTACATGAAGAATAAACGCTTCGCTGACTCAAATCGATTCATTAGTCGCCTGGATGGAAGCCGCCTTTTGCCGGCTGTTCACCCACAGCCCTTCCACCGCATACAGCGCCAGCGAAATCCAGATCAGCGCGTAGCCGACCTGCTTCTGCGCGGGAAACGGTTCATGCCACAGCCACACGCCCAGCAGCAGCTGCAGCGTCGGCCCGGTGTATTGCAGCAGGCCCAGCAGCGACAGCGGGATGCGCCGCGCGCCGGCGGCGAAGAACAGCAGCGGCACCGCCGTCACCGGCCCGGCCATCAGCAGCAGCAATTGCGTACCAGGCGCTGCGTGGGTGAAGCCATCCTGCCCCGTGGTGAAGAGGTAGGCCAGCATCGCCGCGGCAAAAGGAAACAGCAGCAGCGTCTCCAGCGACAATCCTTCGAGCGCGCCCAGCGCCCCCGTCTTGCGCAACAGCCCGTAGCCGCCAAAACTGGCCGCCAGCCCGAGTGCGATCCAGGGCAACTGGCCCGCCGCCACCGTCAGCCAAGCCACCCCGGCCGCTGCCACCGCGATCGACAGCCATTGCACCGCGCGCAGCCGCTCATGCAGGAACACCACGCCTAGCAGCACGCTGAACAGCGGATTGATGAAGTAGCCCAGGCTGGCATCGACCACGCGGTTGGCCGACACCGCCCAGATATAGAGGAACCAGTTGGCGCACAGCAGCGCCGCGCTGGCGCCGAACGACAGCAGCAGGCGCCGGTCCCTCAACTGCCCGAGCCAGGCCCACTGGCGCCGCCAGGCCAGCACCAGCCCCAGGAACGCCAGCGACCACACCATCCGGTGCAGCAGGATCTCCGTCGGCGCAATGCCGGGCAGCGACTTGATATAGAGCGGGAGCAGCCCCCAGATGACATAAGCCAGGAGCGCGTAAAGGATGCCGATTTGCATAGGGAATTCCGGTCGATGCCGGCGATTCTACCGGCGCCGGGAAAAGCTCGCCGGGCAATAAAAAACCCCATGCCCGCAGACAGGCATGGGGTTTGTGCCCGGCACCGGCCGGAACGTGCTTAGAGCTTGCGCGCGAAGCTGAACTGCGAGTAGGCCTGCTCGGCCACGTTGAACCACGCCGCCTCGTTGTTGCGGAACACGCGCCAGTCGTCGTAGATCTTCTTGAACGACGGGTTCTTGGCGGTTTCGTCGGCGTAGGCTTCCTGCGTCGCCTTGAAGCAGGCTTCCATGATCTCCTTGGAGAACGGGCGCAGCTTGACGCCGTTTTCCAGCAGGCGCGCCAGTGCCTGCGGGTTGACCGTGTCGTACTTGGCCATCATGGTGGTGTGGGCCTCGATGGTCGCCGTTTCCAGTGCGCGCTTGTACAGCGCCGGCAGCTTTTCGAACTCGCTGGCCGAGGCGTAGAACGACAGCTGCGCGCTGCCTTCCCACCAGCCCGGGTAGTAGTAGTACGGTGCCACCTTGTAGAAGCCCAGCTTCTCGTCATCGTACGGGCCCACCCACTCGGCCGCGTCGATGGTGCCCTTTTCCAGCGCCGGGTAGATGTCGCCGCCGGCGATCTGCTGCGGCACCACGCCCAGGCGCGACAGCACCACGCCGGCGAAACCGGCGATGCGGTACTTCAGGCCCTGCAGGTCGGCCACGGTCTTGATTTCCTTGCGGAACCAGCCGCCCATCTGCGCGTTTGTGTTGCCGCCCAGGAAGTTGACGACGTTGTATTCCTTGAAGAACTCGCGCATCAGCTTCATGCCGTTGCCTTGCAGCATCCAGGCGTTCTGCTGGCGCGCGGTCAGGCCGAACGGCACGGTGGTGTCAAAGCACAGCGTCGGGTTCTTCCCGAAGTAGTAGTAGCCGGCCGTGTGGCCGATCTGCACGGTGTTGTTCTGTACCGAGTCCAGCACCTGCAGGCCCGGCACGATCTCGCCCGCCGCGAACACCTTGATGTTGAACTTGCCGTCGGTCAGTTCCTTCACGCGCGCCGACAGCAGCTCGGCGCCGCCGAAAATGGTGTCGAGCGACTTGGGGAAGCTCGAGGCCAGGCGCCATTCCACGGCCGGGTTGCTGCCGACCACGGCCGGTGCTGCCGGACCGCTGGCGGCGGCAGGCGCTGCCTTCTCTTCGCCCTTGCCGCACGCGGCCAGTGCCCCGGTGGCGGCTACGGCCGACGCCTTCAACAGAAAGGAACGACGTTCCATCTCTACTTCTCCTCTTATAAATTTTGGTTCGGTTGCAAGCGCGCGGCTCGCTTGGTGCCGGGCGCGGGACCGTGACGCACATGCCGCCGGCGATCGTGTCGATAGGCGGCCTGCGCACGCTGTGCCTGTTGCGAACGGGCACGGCGGCGTGCCCTGCATGGCCGGGACTTGCGTCGCACGGCGAGGGCTGTCTTACCCGAAAGAGTAGGGTAGGGACGAAGGTCATTACTGACCTGTCCCCCCCTAGGAACCGTACGTGCGAGTTTCCCCGCATACGGCTCGAGTCTCAACTAAATGCCCCTTCGGACACCGGCTTCACAACAGTTCTACCTTGGTGATGCACTTGCTTGTGACAGTTCGGATGCAGCAGCACGCGATTCCCTAGCGCATCGGAGCCCCCGCGTATGCGAGGTTCGATGTGATGATCTTCCCATCCTGTTTCCTTGGTTATCTTGCACTGACACACTGCGCACAAGCCTTGCTGGGATAGATACAACTTGATCCACTGCTTCCGGTGCGCCATGTTTTCCAACATACGCTCCTGTCGCAGCTTCTCGCCGTACCGTTCCTGCGTTGGATCGAAGGGATTGTAATCCCCCCGAATCTTCTTGTGCCGTCGGATAGGCGTACCCGCGAGCGAGTACAACTCCGTCCAACCTACACTGCCGTTGCCGCTTACGAACTTGGTTCCAAACACCCAGTTTCGTTCGCCGACGGTCGCAAAGTATTTCCTACGCACCCATTCGACGGACTTATGTGGATGTCGCCGCTTTGCCCACCGTCGCAGAGCATTAAAGATTTCATGCTCCACGCGGGCGAACACCGCTTTCGCCACCACCGGACTGTGATACTGTGCCCAGCCCCGTAGCATCGGGTTTAACAGTCGAATTAAGTCCGACTGCTCCACCGTCTTGTTGGTGCTGATGACCGCCTTTACCTTGCGATAGAACGCTTGCGCGTTTTTCTTGCTTGGCTTTATGAGCAGGGTTCCCGAGTACTTCCGGAAATTCCACCCTAGGAAGTCAAAGCCATCAGTGATGCTGACGATCCGCGTTTTCTCCGTAGACAGCGACAGCCCCCGTACTGCAAGGAACTGTTCTACCCACGGCTTCACTTCGTCCTCTAGGACCTCCGGCGTATCACCGGTGATGACGAAGTCGTCCGCGTAACGCACAACGTTCACTTTGAGCCTTTTCGCCTTGGTCGCTCCCAACTTCGTTCTGAGGAACTCGATCAGTTGCGTTTCCAAGCCGTTCAGCGCCACATTTGCCAGAGTCGGGGAAATGATGCCTCCCTGCGGTGTTCCGGCTTCGGTCGCCTGAAACTGGCCCTGAAATACCACGCCAGCTTTCAACCACTTGCGCAGGATTGCTTTGTCCATGGGGACATTGCTCTCCAGCCAGTCGTGACTGATATGGTCAAAGCATCCTTTGATGTCTGCTTCCAGTACCCATTGAGCCGAGGCCTTCTGAGATAGGGAAACAAACAGCTGGGACATGGCATCCGCGGTGGATCGGTTGGTCCTGAACCCATAGGAGTTCGGATCGCTCGTTCCTTCGGACACCGGTTCCAGCGCCAGCAAATACAGCGCTTGCATGGCTCGGTCCAACATGGTTGGAATGCCCAGAGGGCGCTCCTTCCCACTGGCCTTGGGGATGAAAACCCTCCGTAATGGCAAAGGTCTGTACCCCCGGCGCTTCAACCTCCCAATGGCTTCCCACCGGGCTTCAGGCGTTGTCCACTTTTCGCGATCGACGCCTGCCGTTCGCTTACCTTGGTTCATCGTCACTCGTCGTACCGCCAGTGCTTTGGCGGAGAACGAGCGGGTCAGAGACCGTTGCAGGGCTTTCACCCTACGCCAGTCCCCTTCCTGTGTCGCCTTCGCAATTCGAATCTGCATTTCTCGAACGTTCCGCTCCACGCGGCGCCAATTAATGGCGCCCCAGGTTTGCGGCACGCCGGAGAGCGCAGATTCATCCTTGCGGATCAATGCTTCCATGCTGCTCTCCTATCTTGAGGATCTCCCCCAACATCAAGAGACAGCACGCCCCTTGAGGGACGTGTTGCCCCTCAAGGGAAGAAAATTTAAACAAGCGAGATCAGTCAGCCGTCCTGCGACGATTGACCAGTTGGAAGTCTGCCCGCTTTCGCGTGGGATGATGTCTCAACCCCTATCCGGACGATTACAGCCCGGCATTCGCTTTTTCCAACCTCCCATACCCGCACAGCCAACAGCGTTCCTTGCGGTTCGCCTGCCTGAGCCAAACTGCGCTCCGGCAGCCATACGGGCTTACCACGTTCCCTGCGCATTACACGACTGGGTTAGGGTCTGCCTTTCCGCCGGTGGTCATCGTGGCGACGTGTCCCAAGGCTTGAGTAGGACAACCGACCACACACCTTTTGGTTAATGCCTAGCAGCAGCTTTGGCATCTCAATCGTTACGACGTTTATCAGCAGTTCACTTACGTTACCCATACCAGTCAGCCTAGCGCCTCAACCCCGTTGCTGCTCGGAGCCTCCACCATCCTGTCTCGCGACCTGATGGCACCCTTTCGGGGGCTACATTGTCAGGAGAGCTTCACACCCCACCGTTACCAGTGACGCATGTCTCCCTAGGCTACTGCTAGTCGCATAGCAGGTTCTCTATCGTGTAACCCTTTCGGGCATATTCGACCGAACCATAATGCACAGAGCTACCGCTCCGGGACCTCACTTACCTACCACTGTGCTCCTATGCAAGCGAGCGCTTGACGGCATCGGTCACTCTTGCGAGCGCTGGCTGCCGTCCCAAAGAACGTAGCGCCGTTCTATCCAGAACGGTTTGAATGCTATGTTGCGGCGATACAACGGAATCTCCGCTGTTTGACCGCATACACCCTCCGTTAGGGGATGCCTACAGAGAACTCGCCCAAAGGCGAGCGTCCCCGCCCTTGGGCAATGGCTGGAAATCCATCCAGCAAAAAGCAAGCTGCAAGTCGGCCAGTGTTCCGGCTTCCTCACAACACATCGGACTCACCTCTGGCTGTTCGGCCGGGTTCGTCTAAGCAAGTAATGGTCGAGATTGGACGGGTCAGGCCGAGGCCCTCCCCTTGTCTCGACAAAGGTTGATGCTCCTTACGTTGGAGCTACCCGGACACGAGAATGCGTGTCGCACCAAGCCAGCCGATTATAGCGGTGGCCCTTTCGGCACGGAGCATCGTGCCAATGCGGGTTTTCGCTAGTCGATTGCGACAGGAAGCGTGTGATTTTCGCATTGTGAGACGGGCAACACTGTGAGGGATTTTGTAACCCGGCTTGCGGTCAAATGGACCGGCTGATAAAAAACAGTCCCCGCCTTCGGCGGGTTTTGTTCGATCCAGCCGCGTGCTCAGCCCGCTGGAATCGTCGTTTCGCCTTGTTGTCGTCGTGCCCTCCGCCTTGCTGACCTCCTCCTGCCGGCTTGCCGCCGAACCCTCCTGCCTGCGCGCTGCCGCCGGCCTGGGCGGCTTGCCCCTGCGCCGCATCGGCTTTGCCGTGCTGGCAGCCTGGGGGTTGGCGGCGTGCGCGCAGACGATCGCCCCGTTGGCTGTCGCCCCTGACGACGGCACGCAGCCTCCGCGCATTGCGCAGCGGCCGGCGGTGCCGCCGGTGGTACTGGCCGCGCCTGCAGCGCCTGTCGCGCAAGCCGCGACCGCGCCGGCAGCCACCGCGGGCCAGGACGACCCGCTGGCGGCGCTGATCGCGGGCGATGCGTCCACGGCTCCCAGCGGGACCGTCCCGGTTGTGGCGCCTGCAGCGGCGGCCGCGCCGTCCGAAGGCAGCGCCCCCGCGACCGTTGCCGCCACCGGCGCCGCGGATCCGGCTTTCGTAGGACCGCCGGAGCCGCCGGCGCCGGCACCGCCGCCGCTAGTGCTGTTCCCGCCGCGTCTGGGTGAGTTCCAGGCCGATCCGCCTGCCGCGCCGCCCCCGGCCAGGGCCGAGGCTCCGGCGGAGGCTGCTGGCGATGCCACCACCACGGCGCAAGCGCCTGCCGAGGCGCCGCCTGTGTTGCGCTCGCAACTTCCCGCCGACGATCCCGCGGGCGACTCGGTGTGGCGCCTGGGCTACAGCGGCCGCGCCGCCGTCGAAGACCGCCCGGCGACCATGCGCGCCTGCCCGGGCGGCGCGCTGTCGACCGGCATCGGCAGCGGCCTGGCCTGCCGCAGCGCCGGCGAAGTGAAAATCCGCGAGTCGGTGCTCGATGTCGATGGCGGTCCGCAGGTGATGCTGATCGCCCAGGCGCGCGGCACCGACGCCACCACCGTCAACGGCCGCCCCGCCGCGATCGATCCCTACGCGCTGGTGCCGCAGTTCTATACCGCCGTCAGCGGCCTGGCTGTGCTGGACGGCGCCACCATGTGGGCGGGCCGGCGCGACAATGCGCCGTTCCTGATGTCGTCCGGCCTGCTGCCGCCCAATTCCACGGCGATGCGCTTCGGCATCGACAACGCCAGGGTGATCGGCGACATCGGCCTGAACTACCAGTACACCGCGCGCGCGGACCAGAACGGCCAGAACCTGCCGAGCTACCACTCGCTGCGCACCGCGCCCATCCCGACCAACGACAAGGGCACGGTGCAACTCGGCTTCACCCGCGTCGAAGCCCAGCCGATGGTGCAGGACACCGGCGGCGCATGGTGGGCGTCGGCGCTGCACGAGCAGAAAGGCGTGCTGTACGGCACCAATCGCCTGGGCATGCAGTTTGGCTCAGGCTCGCGCAGTGCCATGACCGGCTACACCGGCATGGGGCCATCGCTGTCGCGCATGCGCGTGGCGGAATCGATCGAATGGAGGGGCCGCTCGGGTCTGGGCGGCGCGGTGGAACAGAGCCTGCAGTTCGATCGATCGCCGGTCGGCACGCTGCAGTGGACCACCACGCGCGTACGCCCCGCCTATGTGGCGAGCGACCAGTTCCGGCTGAACTTCGAGGTATCGCACGACCAGATTTCGTCGGGCTTCGGCGTCAGCGGCCAGCGCACCGCGCTGACGGTGGCGCCCACGCTGACGCTGGGCAAGTCGGCCGGCAACGCCAACCTGCGCGCGTTCTATACCTACAGCCGCGCCAGCGACGTGGACGGCATCGGCTATACCGCGCCGGCCGACGCATGGGCGTCGCAGGCCAGCGGTTCGATCTTCGGCGTGCAGCTCAATCGGCGCTGGTAGCGCCAGTCTGCCAGTTGCGCCGCGTGGTTGCGGCGGTGGTTGCGGCGGTAATCGCGGCGGTGGTCGCGCTTTCGGCCTGGGCCGGGTTTGACGCATGCGCCGTGTCCTCCGCAGCCGGCGGCTTGCGGCACAGCCAGTGGAACACCAGCGTCGCCGCCAGGCCGCCGCCGAGCTGCGCCAGCACGAAGCCCGGCACATCGACCGGCCGGATCCCGGTGAAGGTATCGGTCAGTGCGCAGGCAATGGTCAGCGCCGGGTTCGCGAACGACGTCGACGACGTGAACCAGTAACCCGCCGTGATATAGCCCGCCACCACGAACGGCACCAGCTGCGGCCGGCTGCGCAGCGTGCCGATGCCCACGCCGACCAGCCCGAAGGTCGCCACGCATTCGCTCCACCACATCGACGCACCGGTACGCGCCTGGCCCGACCACGCCACCGCCGGTTCGCCGAACATCGCATGCGCGGCCAGCACGCCGCACACGGCGCCGGCCAGCTGCACCGCCACGTAGCGCAGCGCATCGCGCGGCGTTAGCGTGCCTTGCACCAGCGCGGACAGGCTCACCACCGGGTTGAAGTGCCCGCCCGACACCGGCCCCAGCGAGACCAGCAGCGCCACCAGCCCGGCGCCGGTGGCCAGCGAATTGGCCAGCAGCGCCAGCGCGGTATCGCCGGCGGCAAGTCGCTCGGCACGGATGCCCGAGCCGATCACGATCGCCACCAGCAGCGCGGTGCCCAGTCCCTCTGCCACCAGGCGGCGGGCGCGCGTACTCATCGCTGCGCCCCCATGCCGGCGCGCAAGCGCAAGGTAGTGGCCACGAGTGCGGGACAGACGGGGGGAATTTGCAGCGGCAAGATCGGCAACGTCGCCTGAGACGACGCCTCATACGGTGGCATTCAGCGGGGGAATTTCCGTGCGCGATGCCAGGTCCCGCGCGGACGCGACAGTGTTCCGCCGGCGCCTCCGAGCGTCAATGCGCGGCGGCTTTGTTGTGTGCTGACGCCGGGTATCGAATCGACACCGCGGGCTGGCTCTCGTCTACACTAAGCCAGTCTGCACGGCCAGCACATCGATATCGCGCGCCTGCCCGCCGGCAGGCCAGGCCCGACCCCTGACCGCACCGACAGGAGCCCGCCCCATGTGGCGACGTTTGCTGCCGCAGCCGCGCTGGCTGCCCCGCCTTGCCGTCATGCGCCCGCAACGGGTCGTGCTGGCTTGCTTCGGCGCGGTGTTCCTGGTCACGCTGGTGGTCGCCGCGCGCGAGCTGTACCTGGTGCGCGAGCGCGTCATCGGCGAGCGCCAGCATGCGCTGGTGCTGCGCGCGCTGGGCGTCGACGCAATCCTGTCCGCCGAACGCCGCCGCCTGTTTTTCCTGCGCGACTTCTCCGAGTATCTGTTCGCCCTGTACGCCAATGTCGGCACGGCCGATGCCGATATCGAGCGCGCCTATGCCGCCCGCAATGACGATGCCTGGCAATTGCCCCTGCAGCGTGGCGATGCGCCACTGATCGGCGTCGGTCCCCGCAGCCTTGCCGGCCTGCAAGGCTTTGCCCGCCGCGATGCCGACCTGAAGGCCGACCTGATGGTCGGCCGCACGCTGAGCCAGCTGCTCGGGCTGGGGCTGCGCGGCGACCTGATCCAGGGCAATGCGCTGTTCATCTCGTCCAATGGCTTCTTCGCTATCTATCCGCCGCAGGATCCTGCCAAGGCCGTCCGGCTGATGCAGCGATTCGACAGCATGGACTACTATCGCGGCCACATGCCGGCGCGGAACCCGACCCGGTCAATCCATTGGGCGCCGCTCTATACCGAATTCGAGGGTTCGCGCGTGCTGACGACGATCAGCATCCCGGTCTATGCCGGCAGCCAGTTCCGCGGCGTGATCGCCGTCGACGTCGCGCAGCAGCGCCTGCACGAGCTGCTGGGTGCCGCCAGCGAGCCGGGCACGGTGCACTACATGGTCAATGTGCACGGCGACGTGGTGTCGTCATCCGGCAGCGGGTTCACCGGCCTGCGGAAGTGGCCCGAGGCCATAGCCGGAGACTGGTCCGGGCATGGCGTGGCGGAGTTGTTCGCGCGGGGCTCCGGCATGCTCGGCCACAACGGCGACCTGCTGTTCTTCCAGCGCGCGGGGCAAAGCCCGTGGCTGGTGGTCGACGTGCTGCCGCTGTCTTCGCTGGCACCGGCGATGTTCAGCCGATTGAGCGGACCCCTGCTGATCGTCTGGCTGCTGTTGCCGCTGCTGCTGTGGGTCACGATGCGCGTGGTCACGCAGCTGTTCGATCACTACCTTGCGCTGGGCGAGAAGCTGCAGGAACTGGCGCAGCAGGACCCGCTCACCGGCCTGGCCAACCGCAGGCATTTCCGCGCCAGCTTCGGGCGTGAGGCCAGGCGCCAGCAACGCGGCGGTACCGCGCTGTCGGTGCTGCTGATCGATATCGATTTCTTCAAGAAGGTCAACGACCGCTGGGGGCACGCCAGCGGCGACCGTGTGCTGGGAGCGCTGGCGCAGGCCCTGCACGGCACGCTGCGCGGGTTCGACCTGCCCGCGCGCCTTGGCGGCGAAGAGTTCGCCGTGATGTTGCCGCAGACCGGCCTGGCCGATGCGGTGCGGATCGCGGAGCGCCTGCGCGAGGCGATCGCCGGCTGTGCGGTGGCGGCCGAGCCGGAAGCCGAGCCCGAGTCCGATCCCGCGCTCCATGCCGCAGACGCGGGAACCTCGGGCCCCGAGCGCGTAATCCGCTTCACGGTCTCGATCGGCGTGGCCGAATCGCCGGCCGACGCCCCGCTCGCGCTGGACGCGCTGCTGGCGATCGCCGACCGGCGCCTCTACGATGCCAAGACGCACGGGCGCAACCGCGTCGTCAGCGACGACGGGCTGCATGCGGGCGAAGCGGATATATCGGAGCGCTCGACCTGAGTTCGCACCTGAGTTTGCACCCCGGTTCGCCTCAGCGCAGCAGGAACGCGATATCGTCGACGCCGATCTCCGACACCTGGATGCCCTTGCGGCGCTGGAACAGGATGTGCTGCTGCACGCGGCTGCGCTGCTCGGCGAAGACCGCCGGATCGATCGGCGTACCCAGTCGCATGTAGTGCTGCACCAGCAGCTTGTAGGCGCGATGGCGCACCTGCATGGCCTCGGCCACGGCTCGCAGCCGCCGCATCTCGGCCGGACTGCGGTCCACCGCCTGGTGCAGTTCGTCGACGGTGCGGGCATGGAGTTCGCGATAGACGTCGCGTTCCGCCTCGGCCTGGTGCAAGGCGTCGCGCAACTCGCGGATCTTGCGCTGCAGTTTCAGCGTCTGCGTCACGGCCTGCTGGACCTTGCCGGCCGCGCCCAGTGCCTGGCTCGCCGCGGCCATGGTGCTCTTCCACAGGCCGCGCTCGCCGCCCGTCCCGATCAACGTATCCATCTGACCCCCGGTAGAAAGGACTTCCCTGCGCCGGGTACCGCATTGTTCTGTAGCCGAGAGCGGTTTTGCCGGCGCGCGACGCGCTGCCAGGTGGCAGGGCATCAGGCAATCCTAGAGATACCTATAACGGGTGCCAAGTAGAAGATATTTACTTCTGGATTGGGTGTTGCGTGGCAGGCAAAGACATTGGCCTTGATGCCAGCGGGCCGGACCATGACCGACACCGCTTTCCAAAAGCAAAAAAGCCCGGCTGCAAGAGCCGGGCTTTTTTATTCTGGTGGCCTGGGACGGAATCGAACCGCCGACACAAGGATTTTCAATCCTCTGCTCTACCGACTGAGCTACCGGGCCAAAGAAGTGAGACTATAACCGTTGTCTTTGGCGCCGTCAAGCGACATCTGCATCACTGGCTCACTGCTCGGCCGGTTCAGGCTTGTTGCGGCCCAGTTCGACACCGAGCTGCTTGAGCTTGCGGTACAGGTGGGTACGCTCCAGCCCGGTCTTCTCGGCCACGCGAGTCATGCTGCCGTGTTCGCGCAGCAGGTGGTACTCGAAGTAGGCGCGCTCGAACAGGTCACGCGCTTCACGCAACGGCATGTCGAACGAGAACTGCATCTCGGCCTCGGGCACGCGCGCAGGGCTGCCATTGGCGGCGGTCTCGGCTGCGGCTTCCGGTGCGGCGGTGGCGCTGGCGGATTCGGCCGAAGGAGCGCTTGCCGGCGCGGCGGTGGCGGCGGGAGCGCTGCGCGGGCGTTCGATGCCGCGTGCCAGGCCCTGCTCCACCGCGGACAGCAGCTTCTGCAGCGCGATCGGTTTTTCCAGGAAATTCAGCGCGCCGATCTTGGTGGCCTCGACCGCGGTGTCGATGGTGGCATGGCCCGACATCATGATGACGGGCATGCTCAGCTGGCCCTGCGCGGACCATTCCTTGAGCAGGCTGACGCCATCGGTATCGGGCATCCAGATATCGAGCAGCACAAGGTCAGGTGTGCCGCCCGCGCGGTATTCGCGCGCCTGCTGCGCGTTCTCCGCGAGTTCGACCACGTGGCCTTCGTCGCTGAGGATCTCCGAGAGCAGCTCCCGGATTCCCATTTCGTCATCGACTACGAGGATGGTTGCCATACTTCCCCTCTTAACCCCACCGCAGCGTTCCGGGACCGGATCGCCAAAAGTTGACTATGCCAGTTTAACGAACAGGATCGAGATCTGTGCACCGACGACCTCCGCACCTTCCAGGCGATTGCGCAACTCGATGCGCGCACCGTGTTCGTCAATGATCTTCTTTACCATCGCAAGCCCGAGACCCGTGCCCTTGGCTTTGGTGGTCACGTAGGGCTCGAACGCGCGGCTCAGGATCCGTGGTGCAAAGCCGGGGCCATTGTCCGCAACGGTGAGCTTGACGGCCTGCCGGTTTTCGCCGGCAGAATCTTTGTATTCTACAGTCTCGGTGTTCAGAGTGATATGGGGCGCCGCCCTACCCGCCGCCACGTTCTCGGCGGCCGCATCCTGCGCGTTCTGCAGCAGGTTGTGGATGACCTGCCGCAGTTGCGTAGGGTCGCCCTTGATCTCGGGCAGCGCAGCGCCCAGCGCCGGATGGATCACCGGATGCTCGTGCAGCGCGGGATCGTCGATGCCATACAGATGCAGCACCTCTGACACCAGGCTGTTGAGCTGCAGCGATTGCAGCACCGCGGGCGGCGTGCGCGCGTAGTCGCGGAAATCGTCGACCATGCGCTTCATCGCCGCCACCTGGCTGACGATCGTGGCCGCGCCGCGCTTGAGCACGTCGACGTCGGTGCCTTCCAGCTTGGGCGAGAGCTTCATCTGCAGCCGCTCGGCCGACAGCTGGATCGGCGTCAGCGGGTTCTTGATCTCGTGCGCGAGGCGACGGGCCACTTCGCCCCAGGCCACCGAGCGTTGAGCGGAAATCACATCGGAAATATCGTCGAAGACGATGACGTAGCCGGGCTCGTCGCGCTCGCCGCCGGGCAGCCGCGCGCCGCGCACCAGCAGCGTCAGCGGTTGTTCGTCCATGCCGCCGCCGTGGCCCTGCGGCAGCTCGATCTGCTTCTGCCAATGCTCGGCGCCGCCCAGCACCTCGCTGGTGTTCTGGTCGGAGAACGCCTGGCGCACGATCTCGCCGAACGGGCCCATCCCCGGGATCTGCTCCACCGGCAGTCCCAGCACGGCGCCGAACGGCTGGCGGAAGATGCGCTCGGCGCCGGGGTTGGCGGTGATCAGCACGAAGCGCCGGTCGAATACCAGCACGCCCGCGGTCAGGTTCTGCAGCACGCTTTCCAGGTAGGCCTTTGACTGCTCCAGCGCCGCGCGGTTTTCTTCCACCGCCAGGCGCGCCTCGGCCAGCTGCCGCGTCATCTGGTTGAACTGCTGGGTCAGCATGCCGAGTTCGTCGCGGCTCTTCAGCTCGCGCTTGGGCGACAGGTCGCCCTCGGCCACTTCCTTGGTCCCCTGCAGCAGCATCAGCAGCGGCCGCGCCAGCTGGCCGCCGAGCAGCAGGGCCAGCATCACCGCGATAAAGACCGCGAGGAACAGCGTCAGCGTCAGCGTCCCGATATACATCTTGCGCAGGCCGGTGCGGCCCAGCGCTTTCTCCTGGTACTCCTGGTAGGCACGCTGCACCTCGTCGGCATTGCGCGCGAGCACGGCCGGCACGGGGTGCAGCACCTGCAGGTAACGCTCCTCGCGCACGGTCTCGCCGACCAGGCCGAAGCCGCTCGACGGCGCTTCCTCGGGACGGCGCTCCACCGACAGGCCCGACCCGGCCCAGCGCGGGCGCGGTGTCGCGCGCGGCGTGCTCGCGGCCACCTGCTCCTGCGCGGTGGTCGGCGCCGCGCCCAGCGGGATGATCACGCGCAGCCGGTACAGGGGGGTGCCTTCGACGCGCTCGGCGCCCTGGCTGTCCTGCGTCGGATCGGTGCCGCCTTCGACCGCGGCGTAGCCGCCCGCCAGCCGCGCCTGCTCCGCCAGCACGCCCGAAGGCAGGTCGGGCACCAGCGCGGCGTAGTTGCTCGATGCGGTGGCCAGCACGCGGCCGCTGCCGGTGAAGATTGCCGCCTCCTGCACGCCGTATTGCTCGCGCAGCCGGCTCAGCTGCAGCGACGTGGACACGCCCGACGAACCGGAGAGCTGCTCGGCCATCAGCCGCGCCTTGCCCTGCAGGTCGGCCAGCGCGCTGTCGATGGTGGAGCGGCCTAGGTTGAGGCCGGCTTCGAGCGCGGTTTCCACGCGCACGTCGAACCAGGACTCGATGCTGCGCGAAACGAACTGCAGCGACACCAGGTAGATCAGCACGCCCGGCAGCACGCCCACCACGCCGAAGAACACCGCGAGCTTGGTCATCAGCCGCGTGCCGAACTTGCCGCGGCGGTAGCGCAGCCACAGCGTCACCGCGAGCGCGCCGACGATCAGCACCAGCAGCGCGCCGATCACCAGGTTCACCTTGAACAGCAGCGTGAAATAGCGATCGAAGAATTCGGTATTGGCCGATGCCCCGGCCAGCAGGCCGACCAGCACCAGCGCCAGGAACACGATGATGCCTGCCACGACGCGATACAGCACGCGCCGGAAACGGCTGTCCCACAGCGAAGTGTTCATGGCTGGCTTGAGGCGGACAGCGCCGGCTGCGCCAGCAGCGCGGGCGACAGCGCGCTCGATACCGCCTGCACGAACACGGTGTTGCGCGGCTCCGCCGCGGCGGCGGGTGCGCCCGGCGCAGACGCGGGCGCCGGCATGGGCATGGGCATGGGTGCGGCAGGTGAAGCGGGCAGCGGCGGCGGCGCCGGAACCGCGGGCACCGGCACCGGCGTCGGGATCGCGTTCAGGTCCGTCGGCACGGTGTAGATAAAGCGCCGCCAGTCCGAAGCCAGGTTCCAGTCGCGCGTATTGACCGCATTGATCTGGAACGGCTTGGGCAGTTGCGACAGGTCCAGCCGCATGCGCACCTGCGCGTGATAGCTCTCGCCGGGCTTGACCGCGTTGCGCTCGAACACGCGCCAGCCGCGTACCCGCTGGACAAACTGCAGCGCGCTCTTCAGCCGCGAGAACGGCAGCTGCAGGCCGCCGGTGGAAATGCGGTATTGCCGCGTCAGCGGCTGGTAGGACAAGCGCACGCTGCGGCTGGTGTTGACCGGCTTGTCGTCGAACCAGTACCAGCGCGGCCGCGTCAGCTCGAAATCGACCACGAAATATAGCGATATGCCCTTGTGCAGCGCGTCTTCCAGCGCGGGCGGCAGGTCGAACTCGAAGCTCGCAGCCAGTTCGAAGCCACCGTCCTGGTATTCGATGCGGGCCTCGGTAGCCTCGATCACCTGCGCCTGGGCGGCAGGCGGCAGCCACAGCAGCAGAGCCAGCGCGAGCATCAGCACACGCATGCACGCCCGCAGTTGCGTCCGCAGTTGCGTCATTCCCGTGGCGAAATCCACGGTAACGCGGCAGTCTGATGGGCGCGGCGTGCTCGGCATCGGATCAGATCAGGCGCGTTTCTGGAAGCGGGCGTAGAAAAAGCCATCGTGATCCGATGGCAGGCTGGCGTGGCCAGGGTCCTTTTCACCTTGTTCGCCGGCCGAGTGCGTTGTCGTACGGGTGCCGGGCAGCAGCTGCCCCGGCGCCTGCAATCGTATCGCATCTGCCAGTTGTGCACCAAACCAGCGCGCCTGCTCCTCGCCTTCCGTTGGGAAAATAGAACACGTGACGTAGACCAGGATGCCGCCCGGCTTGAGCAGCGGCCACAGCTGCGACACGATGCGGCGCTGCTCGGTGATCAGCTTGGCGATATCGGTCTCACGGCGCAGCCAGCGGATATCGGGATGGCGCCGCACGATGCCGGAGGCCGAGCACGGCACGTCGGCCAGGATGCGGTCGAAGGGCTGGCCGTCCCACCAGTCGGCGGGCCGGCTGGCATCGCCCACCACGATGCGGGCCTGCGTGCCGAGGCGCGCGAGGTTCTCGTTGATGCGCGTGGCGCGCTGCGGGTCGCTTTCCACCGCAGTCACGTCGATGTCGGCAAGCTCCAGCAGGTGGCCGGTCTTGCCGCCGGGCGCGGCGCAGGCATCGAGCACGCGCATGCCGTCGGCCACCTCGAGCAGCGGCGCGGCCAGTTGCGCGCCGGCGTCCTGCACCGACACCGTGCCTTCGGCGAAGCCCGGCAATTGCGTCACCGGCACCGCGCGCACCAGGCGCACGGCCTGCGGGCCGACCACGGTGCCGGCGAGACCGGCATTGGCCAGGTCGGTCTGGTATTGCTTCACGCTGACCCGCGCGGTGTTGACGCGCAGCGTCATCGGCGGGCGCACGTTGACGCTCGCGGCGAGATCGGTCCACTGCTCCGGGTACGCCTCGCGCAGCATGCGCAGCCACCACGGCGGCAGGTTCCAGCGCGCCTGTTCGTCGCGGTTGACCTCGGCCAGCAGCGCCTTGCGCTCGCGCAGGAAACGGCGCAGTACCGCGTTGACCAGGCCGCGGGCGTGCGCAGTCTTGGGTTCCGACGCGGCCGCGCTGACCGCCTGATCGACCACCGTGAAGGTGCTGTAGCCGGCGCGGCCCGGGGTGCCCGGCGTCGCGCCCTGTGCCGCGTCCTGGCTGTCTTTGTCCTGCCGCTGGCCCGGTGCCTGCTCGAGCAGCAGCGCAAGCGCCACCGCCAGCAGCGAGTCCACCTGCGCGCCGGGCGGGCGCGTGACCAGCTTCGTCACCAGCGCACGCGCGGTGCCGAACTGGCGCATGGTGCGGTAAGCGATGTCCTGCAGCGCACCGCGCGTGGCGGCATCGCGCACGCGGTCCAGGCGCAACTGCGCGGCGGCGTCTTCGATCGCCTGCGGCAAGGCGGTGCCTTCGCTGACGGCGCGTACCGCGGCGGCGGCGCCAAGCATCTGGAAGGCAAGCGAATCGGGAGGCAGGCGCATATCGGTCAGGCAGCGGGTGAGGCGGCAGGTAAGTCGTGAATCGGTGGGCAGCCGGGCGAGGGCAAGAAAAATGCCCGCTGGTCCATGTTTAAACCAGCGGGCAGTTTACCTTGTGTGGGAGCCGCGCTCCGGAATTGAGCCACATTGGCTCCCCGGCGGGCTCCCCAGGGACCCCGCGAACTCCCGCCCGATCAGGCGGGATAGGTCCCGGTCTGCGCCATCTGCATCAGGCGCGAGATGCGTTCCTCGGTCGCCGGGTGGGTCGAGAACAGGTTGGCGATGGCGCCGCCCGAGAGCGGGTTCATGATCATCATCTGCGCCGTGGCCGGGTGCTCCTCGGCCGCCTGGAACGGGATGCCCTGCGCATAGCGGTGGATTTTGTCGAGCGCGCTGGCCAGCGCCTGCGGGTCGCCGCAGATCTCGGCGCCGCCGCGGTCGGCTTCAAATTCGCGCGCGCGCGAGATCGCCATCTGGATCAGCGAGGCCGCCAGCGGCGCCAGGATTGCCACCGCAATGCTGGCGATGGGATTGGTGCGGTTGCCGTTCTCGTCGCGGCCGCCGAAGAACATCGCCATGTTGGCCAGCGCGGAAATGGCACCGGCCATGGTCGCGGCAATGGTCGAGGTCAGGATGTCGCGATGGCGCACGTGCGCCAGCTCATGCGCCATCACGCCGCGCAGCTCGCGCTCGGACAGTACGCGCAGGATGCCGGTGGTCGCGGCCACCGCGGCGTGTTCCGGGTTGCGGCCGGTGGCGAAGGCGTTCGGCGCGTCTTCATTGATCAGGTAGACGCGCGGCATCGGCAGGTTGGCGCGCTGCGCCAGCTCCTGCACCATGCCGTAGAACTGCGGCGCGGTACTGGCGTCGACTTCCTGCGCGTTGTACATGCGCAGGACCATCTTGTCCGAGAACCAGTAGGAGAAGAAGTTCATGCCGAGCGCGAGCAGCAGCGCCATCATCATGCCGCTGCGTCCGCCGATCATGCCGCCGATGACGATGAACAGCGCCGTGATGGCCGCCATCAGCATGAAGGTCTTGACCCAGTTGAACATTGCGGTGATCTCCATGTAGTGGACCGCGCCGGCTGCTGCAAGGCGTTGCAAAACATGCCGGTGCGATGACCGTTAGATAGGGGCCAACACCAGAAAATTCAACTGCTTGCGGGGACCAGCCGCCGCACCATGGCGCATGATGCACACGAAGTGCTTGCCGCGCCGGCTTGACTGATTATGCCTGCGCCGCGCCATTGCCGGGGACCACGCAGCGCGTGCCCGGCGGCACCGGCATGGCCTGCAGGAACTGCTGCGCCGGCTGGCGGCGCCCGCCCGGCTTCTGCAGCTCGGTCACCTGCAGGGCGCTGCCGTCGCCGCAGGCGATGATGATGCCGCCGGCATCGGCCGCCAGCACCGTCCCGGGCGGGTGCGGCAGGCTGCTGGCCGCGGCCAGCGGCATTGCCTGCCAGCACTTGATGACGGTATCGCCGACCTGCACGGTGGCGCCGGGGAACGGGTTGAAGGCGCGTACCTGGCTGGCCAGCGCCGTGGCCGGGCGGCGCAGGTCCAGCGGCGCCTCGTCCTTGGCGATCTTCTCGGCGTAGGTGACGCCGGCTTCGGGCTGCTTCGTCGCCGCCAGCGCGCGGCCAGCGGCCAGTTCCTGCAGCGCGGCGACGGTCATGTGCGCGCCCAGCGCGGCCAGCTTGTCGTGCAGCGTGCCGGTGGTGTCGTCGGCGCCGATCGGCACGGCCTCGCGCGTGAGCATGTCGCCGGTGTCCAGGCCCTCGTCCATCTGCATCAGCGTGATGCCGGTCTCGGCATCGCCGGCCTCGATGGCGCGGTGGATCGGCGCCGCGCCGCGCCAGCGCGGCAGCAGCGAGCCGTGGATGTTGAGGCAGCCCAGGCGCGGCAACTCCAGCACCTCGGCCGGCAGGATCAGGCCGTAGGCGGCGACCACCATCACGTCGGGGGCGAGTTCCGCCAGCGTGTCCACGGCCGCCGCGGCCTCTTCCGGATACTTGCCTTGCCGGCGCAGCGAACGGGGCTGCAACACCGGGCCGAGCCCGTTGGCCACCGCGTACTGCTTGACCGGGCTTGCCTGCAGCTGCATGCCGCGGCCCGCGGGCCGGTCCGGCTGCGTCAGCACGGCCACCACGGGAAAGCCGGCGGCGTGGATGGCTTCAAGCGCGACGCGCGCGAACTCGGGCGTGCCGGCAAAGGCGACACGCAGGGGCTTGGCTTGGGACATGGCAGGTTCCGAGGTGAATACTGGCTGAAAGCGCAACCGGCCGCTATCGCGGCCGGTACGTTTGTTCTTCGGAAGTCATAAAGATAGCAGACCCCGCGCGCGTGTCGAGCGCAGGCGGCGGATTCCGCCGTGCTGTTACATCTTCGCGCACTTCTCGCGGATGCCGCGCGCGACTTACATGCGCGTGCGTTCGCGCTTCTGCAGCTTGCTCTTGATGCGGTTCAGCTTCAGCGGCGACAGGTACTCGACGAAGACCTTGCCGCGCAGGTGGTCGATCTCATGCTGGATACATACGGCCAGCAGGTCGTCGGCGTCCAGCTCGAAGGTCTCGCCCTTCTCGTTGAGCGCGCGCACGCGCACACGGTCGGGGCGCTCGACGCGGTCATAGATCTCGGGCACCGACAGGCAGCCCTCTTCCCACACCTTGCGCTTGTCGCTGGCCCAGACGACTTCCGGATTGATAAAGACCTGGAGCTGGTCGCGCGTTTCGGAAACGTCGATCACCACCACCTGCTCGTGGACGTTCACCTGCGTCGCGGCCAGGCCGATGCCCGGCGCTTCGTACATGGTCTCGGCCATGTCCTTCACCAGCTGGCGAATACGGTCGTCCACGGCCGCGACAGGTTTCGCGACGGTGTGCAGACGGGGATCGGGGTAGGTCAGGATGTCGAGTTTTGCCATGATGCTAGGGCGCAACGCCCGCTTGAGCGAGCGGCCCGGCCGCGTTGCGGCGTCGGGACTTTACATGCAGAATCGGGGCGCCAGTACAAAAAATCAAGGCGCGCCGAAGCAGGCACGCTCTCCAGGGTCAATCCGGCCGAACCACCGGCCGGTTCAGGAAAATGCGCGATCTTACCAAAGAACACCAGGCGGCGTCGGGCCGCAGGCTGCACGCGTTCACCCTCACATTGCTGAGTGCCGCCGGCATCACTGCCGCGGCAACACTGCCCGCCAGGGCCGCCGACCTGACGGTCACGGCGGCGCAGCAGGCCGAGGCCCAGCGCACTGCCCGCCAGGGCATCCCGATCGCCGATCTCGCCCCCAATGCGCCCTCGCAGTACACCGTGCGCAACGGCGATACGCTGTGGGGCATTTCGGGCCGATACCTGCGCCAGCCGTGGCGCTGGCCCGAGTTGTGGGGGATGAACCAGCAGCAGATCCGCAACCCGCACCTTATTTACCCCGGCCAGATCCTGTACCTGATCCAGCGCGACGGCCGCGCTTGGCTGTCGACCACCCCCGCGGGCAACGGGACTGTGCAACTGTCACCTCGCGTGCGCGGCGGCGATGTGGACGGCGCCGCCATCCTCAGCATTTCCGCCAGCGATATCGAGCCGTTCCTGATCCGGCCGCTGGTGGTCGACGAAGGCACGCTTGCAACCTCGGCACGGATCGTCGCGGTGCCCGAATCGCGCGTGTACCTGGGCCGCGACGACAGCGCCTACGCGCGCGGCATTGCGCCCGATGCGCCGGCCGGCAGCGACTGGCAGGCCTACCGGCCGGTCACGCCGGTGCGCGATCCGGTCACCAACGCCGTGCTGGGCTATGAGGCCGAGTACGAGGGCAACGTCCGGCTGGCGCGCGGCGCGCAGGGCCCCGACGCGGTGTCCACGCTGCAGGTCACGCAGGCCCAGCAAGAGATGGGCGTGGGCACGATGCTGATGCCGCAGCCGGCGCGCGAAGCGGTGCGCTACGTGCCGCACGCACCCGATGTCGAGGTCGACGGCCGCGTTGCCAAGGTCTATGGCGGCGTCGAATTCGGCGGCGCCAAGCAGGTGGTGGTGCTCAACGTCGGCAGCAAGGCCGGGCTCGAGCCCGGGCAAGTGCTGGCGCTGTCGCGCACCGGCGAGACCGTACACGACCGGACCGACCAGAACCGCAGCATCCGCCTGCCCGACGAGCGTTACGGGCTCGCCTTTGTCTTCCGCGTGTTCCCCGGCGTGGCGTACGCGCTGGTGACCGACGCCTCCAACGTGATCGCGGTCGGCGACCGCGCCACCTCGCCGCGCTGAACCGGCCTTGGGGGATGGCGTGAAGGCATTGCCCCTGGCCGGCGAGATCCGGCAGGACAGCACGCGCGAGCCGCCTGACGTGCTCGCGTGGCTGCGGCTGGCCAACGCACCCGGCGTCGGCCCTGTGGCGATGCGGCGCCTGATGGCGGCATTCGGGCTGCCGCAGCAGGTGCTGGCGCAAAGCGTGGCGGCGCTGTCGGCGGTGGTACCGGCCAGGCTGGCGCGCGCCGTGCTGGCTGCCCCCGGCGCCGCGGTGTCGGCGCTGGCCGGCCGGACGCTGCGCTGGCTCGACACGCCCGGCAACCACCTCGTTACGCTCGCCGACGACGCCTATCCCCGACGCCTGTTCGACCTGGCCGATCCGCCGCCGCTGCTATATATCCAGGGCGATCCCGCGATGCTGGCCCGCCCCGCGGTGGCCATCGTCGGCGCGCGCTCGGCCACCGCGCAGGGCACGCGCGACGCGCTGACGTTCGGGCAGGGCTTGTCCGAGTCGGGGCTGACGGTGGTTTCGGGCCTGGCGCAGGGCATCGACGCGGCCGCCCATGCGGGCGGCCTGCGCGGCTGCGGCGGCACGGTGGCGGTGATCGGCACCGGGGCCGACCGCGTCTATCCCGCGGAGAACCTTTCATTGGCCCGCGAGGTGGCGCAGCGCGGCGCCATCGTCACCGAGTTCCCCCTCGGCATGCGCGGGCTGGCGGCCAACTTCCCGCGGCGCAACCGCATCATCGCAGCGCTTGCGCGCGGCGTGCTGGTGGTCGAGGCGGCAGCGCGCTCGGGTTCGCTGATCACGGCGCGGCTGGCGGCGGACCTCGGGCGCGAGGTTTTCGCGATTCCCGGTTCGATCCACGCGCCGCTGTCGCGCGGCTGCCACCTGCTGATCGGCCAGGGGGCGAAGCTGGTGGAATCGGTAGCGGACGTGCTCGACGAACTTGGCGCCCCCGCCCCCGCCCCACCCCCGGCCCCGGTCGTTGCGGCTCCGGACCACGATGTCACCGGCAAGGCCCGGCTTTCAGAACCGGCTGATACCCTGTTGCCGGCACTCGGCTACGATCCGGTTACGCTGGACGCGCTGTGCGAGCGCAGCGGCCAGCCCCCGGAGACGGTCGCGGCGCGCCTGCTGGAGCTGGAACTGGCCGGCATGGCCGAACGTCTACCGGGAAACCTGTTCCGGCGCCTCGGCTGAACCAGGCGTTTTGCCACAGCAAGGGGGCATGGTCCCCGATACCGATACAATCGCCGGCGTCCGCATGTCGCGGACGCCACATGACTCCGATGCCATGACCGTTTACTTTCCCGAGCGTGACGCCGCCGCGATTGCCGAATGCCTGGCGGCGCGGCCACAGGGCCGTCTGGTGGCTTGCCTGTGCGCGCAGTGGTGCGGTACCTGCCGGGACTACCTGAAGGCCCTGGAGACACTTGCCGGGCGCCATCCGCAGGACTGTTTCGTCTGGATCGATATCGAGACCCATGCCGATGCGCTCGGCGATATCGACATCGAGAACTTCCCGACGCTGCTGGTACAGCCGGCGTCGGGCGGCGCGCCGCAGTTCTATGGCACGCTGCTGCCGCATGTCGAGGTGCTGGACCGCATGCTGACGCGCGGTGGCGCGATGCCGGCAAGCGCCGAAGATGTGCCACAGGTGCTGGACTGGCTACTTGCCGGGGAGGCTGGCGCCGCCTAGGCGGTGCCGGCGACAACGATGGCGCTTGCTTGCACCGTCGTTGAAACCGCGCTTATTATTGGCGCCTCAAAGCCTCCCGGCGTTCTGATTACTACGTTTGCAGTGCAATTAGCGGGTTGCCGGAAGCGGCTCGCAAGGACCCTTTCCCATGTCAAAAGCCCTCATCATCGCGGAAAAACCGTCGGTCGCGGCGGATATCGCCCGTGCCCTCGGGGGGTTTACCAAGCACGACGAGTATTTCGAGAGCGACGACTACGTGCTGTCTTCGGCAGTTGGCCACCTGGTCGAGATCGCCGCCCCGGACGAATACGAGGTCAAGCGCGGCAAATGGAGTTTTGCCAACCTGCCGGTGATCCCGCCGCATTTTGACCTGCGCCCGATCGCCAAGACCGAGTCGCGCCTGAAGGTGCTGAACCGCCTGATCAAGCGCAAGGACGTGACCGGCCTGATCAACGCCTGCGACGCGGGGCGCGAGGGTGAACTGATCTTCCGCCTGATCGCGCAGCAGGCCAAGGCCAAACAGCCGATCCGCCGCCTGTGGCTGCAGTCGATGACGCCGCAGGCCATCCGCGACGGCTTCGCCAGCCTGCGCGAGGACGAGGACATGCTGCCGCTGGCCGACGCCGCACGCTGCCGTTCCGAGGCCGACTGGCTGGTCGGCATCAACGGCACGCGCGCGATGACCGCCTTCAACAGCAAGGGCGGCGGCTTCTTCCTGACCACCGTGGGCCGCGTGCAGACGCCGACGCTGTCGATCGTGGTCGAGCGCGAAGAGAAGATCAAGCACTTCGTCCCGCGCGACTACTGGGAAGTGCGCGCCGAGTTCATCGCCGCCGCGGGCCTGTACGAAGGCCGCTGGTTCGACCCCAAGTTCAAGAAGAGCGAGTTCGATCCCGAGGCGCGCGAGTCGCGCCTGTGGAGCGAGGCCGAGGCCAAGAGCATCGTTGCCGCCTGCCGCGACAAGCCAGGCACCGTCACCGAGGAATCCAAGCCGTCGACGCAGCAGTCGCCGGCACTGTTCGACCTGACCACGCTGCAGCGCGAGGCCAACTCGCGTTTCGGCTTCTCGGCCAAGAACACGCTGGGCCTGGCGCAGGCGCTGTATGAGAAGCACAAGGTCCTGACCTACCCGCGTACCGACGCCCGCGCGCTGCCCGAAGACTACATGGACACGGTCAAGCAGACCATGGACATGCTGGCCGACAGCTCGCCCAACTACCTGCCGCACGCGAAGAAGATCCTGTCGCAGGGCTGGGTACGCCCGAACAAGAAGATCTTCGACAACAGCAAGATCAGCGACCACTTCGCCATCATCCCGACGCTGCAGGCGCCAAAGAATCTGTCGGAGCCGGAACAGAAGCTGTATGACCTGGTGGTGCGCCGCTTCCTGGCGGTGTTCTTCCCGGCCGCCGAGTTCCAGGTCACGACCCGCATCACCGAAGTTGCCGGACACCACTTCAAGACCGAAGGCAAGGTGCTGGTCAACCCCGGCTGGCTGGTGATCTATGGCCGCGAGGCGCAAGGCGACAAGGATGCCGCCAACCTGGTGCCGGTGGCCAAGGACGAGAAAGTCAAGACCGACAAGGTCGAGAGCGTCGGCCTGACCACCAAGCCGCCCGCGCGCTACAACGAAGCCACGCTGCTGTCGGCCATGGAAGGCGCCGGCAAGCTGGTGGACGACGACGCGCTGCGCGAGGCCATGGCCGGCAAGGGCCTGGGCACCCCGGCCACGCGCGCGGCGATCATCGAAGGCCTGCTGACCGAGAAGTACCTGGTGCGCGAAGGCCGCGAGCTGATCCCCACCGCCAAGGCGTTCCAGCTGATGACGCTGCTGCGCGGGCTGGGCGTGCAGGAACTGACGCAGGCCGAACTGACCGGCGAGTGGGAGCACAAGCTCTCGCAGATCGAGCGCGGGCGCCTGAAGCGCGACGAGTTCATGCTCGAGATCGCGCAGATGACGCAGCAGATCGTCAAGCGCGCCAAGGAATACGACAGCGACACCATCCCGGGCGACTACGCCACGCTGGACACGCCCTGCCCGCAGTGCGGCGGGCAGGTCAAGGAGAACTATCGCCGCTTCGCCTGCACCGCGTGCGAGTTCTCGATCAGCAAGATCCCCGGCGGGCGCCAGTTCGAGATCGAAGAGGTCGAGGAACTGCTGCTGAAGAAGGAAATCGGTCCGCTGCAGGGCTTCCGCAGCAAGATGGGCCGCCCGTTCGCCGCCATCCTCAAGCTGGGCAAGGACGACGAAGGCAATTTCAAGATGGAGTTCGACTTCGGCCAGAATGACGACGAGGGCGACGGCGAGCCGGTCGACTTCAGCGGCCAGGAGCCGGTCGGCACCTGCCCCAAGTGCGGCGGCGCGGTGTTCGAGCACGGCATGAAGTACGTCTGCGAGAACAGCGTGGCCAGCCCCAAGAGCTGCGACTTCACCACCGGCAAGATCATCCTGCAGCAGGAGATCAGCCGCGAGCAGATCGGCAAGCTGCTCAATGACGGCAAGACCGACCTGCTGACCGGCTTCAAGTCGTCGCGCACCGGCCGCAACTTCAAGGCCTTCCTGGTCAAGCAGCCGGACGGCAAGATCGGCTTCGAGTTCGAGGCGCGCGAGCCCAAGCCGGGCGCCAAGACTGCGGCAAAGACGGGATCGCGTGGCGCGGCCAAGGTGGCCGATGCCGAGCCGGCGGAGGCACCGGAGGGCAAGGCGTCGGCCAAGACCGCGGCCACGAAGACGGCCACAAAGACAGCGGCGAAGACGGCAGCGAAGAAGACCGCCGCCACCAAGACCGCGGCCAAGAAGGTGCCCGCCAAGAGCGCGGCGCGCAAGACCGCTGTCGAAGCGGGCGAGTGACACCGTAACGGCAAAGGGGCCCGCAAGGGCTAATGCCGTTCAGTTAAGTCTGAACGGCATTTTTCTTTGCAGGGGTTGTAAACAAGGTGTCGAGCTGTTAACTTGCCGTTCCGATGCTATCGGAACAAGTCCACGCCACCCTTGAGCTTAGTGAGCCGGCCAGTTTTGCCCGGCTCAGCGAGCACCTGCCGATGGCTTGGATTGAGCAAGCGCTGGCAGCCTCGGGGACAGCGTCCGTTCGCCGGCGCCGACTGCCAGCAGAGCAGGTGGTCTGGCTGGTCATCGCGCTGGCGCTCTATCGGCACCAATCGATTCCCGATGTGCTGGAGACGCTGGACCTGGCACTGCCCAACGATGCCAACGCCTGTGTCAGCAAGAGCGGGATCGCCCAAGCCCGCGAGCGGCTTGGAGACAAGCCTCTGTTGTGGCTGTTCGAGCAGACCGCACGGGCGTGGGTGGCTCAGGATGCTGCGCACTACAAATGGAAGGGCTTGGCGCTTTACGCCATGGATGGGACCACCTTCCGCACTGCCGATAGCCCTGAGAATCGCCTCCACTTTGGCGCGCAGAGCTACGCCAGCGGCAAGGTCGCCAGCTATCCACAAGTCCGCGGGGTCTCGCTCACGGCTGTTCCCACCCATCTTGTTGCCGATATCGCCTTTGGCTGCTATGGGCGCAACGAGATGCTCTATGCCAAGGAGCTCATTGAGCGGATCCCGGATCATTCGTTAACGATCTTTGACAAGGGCTTTCTGGCCGCAGAGATCCTGTGGGGCTTGCGCATGGGCGGCAGCGAGCGCCACTTCCTGATCCCCGCTAAGAAGAATCTGCAGTGGGAGTTGCTCTCAGGCAACGAGGGCGATGGCATCGTCCAGATGAAGGTCTCGCCTCAGGCTCGCCGCAAGAATCCTGCCTTGCCAGAGACTTGGACAGCTCGCGCGATCCGGGACGAGGACTCAGACCGCGTCCTGTTGACCTCGTTGACAGACCGTCGGCGCTTCAAGGCAGCCGACATCATTGGGTGCTACAAGCGCCGTTGGGAAATCGAAACCAGCTATCGGGAACTGAAGCAGACGATGCTCGGGGCCGAACTGACCTTGCGCAGCCGCCAGCCTGAGGGCGTGCATCAGGAAATCTGGGGGGCACTGATTGCGTACAACCTGGTGCGTCTGGAGATGGCCAAGGCTGCGCTCGAGGCCCGCGCCGAGCCCACCGACTTGAGCTTTGTGCTGGCCTTGCGCCTGATACAGGGCGAGTTGATCTGGGCAGCCGGCATGGCCCCAGGCAAGCTGCCGGCCCACCTGCAGCGCATGCGCGCCAAACTTCAGTTGGCGATCGTCCAAAAGCGACGGGGGCGTAAGTGCCCCCGTGAAGTCAAAGCCCTGCCTAAGCGCTACACCGTCCGGTTCCTCAGAAAGGACCTTAACTGAACGGCATTAGCCCGCAAGGGCCCCTTTTGCAATCCGGAATCAGCCGCCGGCCCTTCCCAGGACTTCCAGGACTTCCAGGACTTACGTGCTGACGCTATGCGCCGGGTGCCGCGGCTCGGCGTCCTCCGCCTTGCCCTTCACCTGCCCTTCCTCCAGCAGGAAATCGATAAACGCACGGACCTTGGTCGGCAGGAACTTCCGGCTCGGGTAGACCACGCTGACGTCCCGCCGTGGCAACTGATACTGCGGCAACACATGGACCAGCTTGCCAGATTCGATATTCGGCCGGGCCAGGTAGGAAGACAGCATGGCCACGCCCATATTGGCCAGCGCAGCCTGGTGCGCCAGCTCGGCATTGCTGCACAGCAGGCCAGGGCGGATCGGCACGGTCACCTCGCCCTCGGGCCCGAGCAGCGTCCATTCGTGTTCGGCGTTGGGCAGCCGCATCGCGATGCAGCGATGGTGGCTCAGCTCGTGCGCATGGCGCAGCGGCGCGTGCGCGGCCACGTAGCCGGGCGATGCACACAGGATCACTTCGGCCGACAGCAGCGGGCGTGCCACAAGATGCGAGCCCAGTCCCAGGTCTGACAGCATTACGGCCACGTCGCGGCCTTCCTCGACGATGTCGACGTTGCGGTCAGACAGCAGCACGTCGAACACCACATCCGGATAGAGCTGCTGGAAGCGCGATAGCAGTTCGGGCAGCAGGTGCAGGCCGAACATCACCGGCGTCACCAGCCGCAGCGTGCCCGACAGCGACTGGCTGCGCGCGGCGACCACGCTTTCGGCCTCTTCCACATCCTCGAGGATCTGCTGGCAGCGCTGCAGGTAGGTTTCGCCGGCGTCGGTCAGCGACAGGCTGCGAGTGGTCCGGTTCAGCAGCCGGGTGCCCAGGTGGCTTTCCAGGTCGGCGACGTAGCGGGTGACCACGGCGTTGGACATTTCCAGCTGTTGCGCTGCACGCGCGAAGCTTCCCAGTTCCACCACCTTGGAAAACACACGCATCGATTGCAGGCGATCCATGACATAGTCTCCCGTTTCTGCGCTGAATCCTTACGCGTTCAGGCTGCTTTATTGTTGGAATCAGAACTAATCATTGTGGATCCTGATATTTATTGATATGAGGGAAATGCCTAATATCTACCCATCGGATGCCGCAATGCAACAATCCTGTTTCGCCAAAGTGCTGGCGGAGGCATCCAAGCTATAAAGAAGGCCTGAATCATGAAAAACCGCTCCGCCCTGATCGCTGTCGCCACCATCGCCGCTGCCCTGTCCGCTTCGCCGGCCTTTGCCAAGGCAGGCAAGTTCGATGTGTTCACCGACGGTGCCAAGGCGGCCAAGTACGACGTCTACACGGACGGCGCCAAGGCCGGCAAGTACGACGTGTTCGCTGACGGTGCCAAGGCTGGCAAGTTCGACACCTACACCAATGGCGCCCGCGCCGGCAAGTTCGACGCCTTTGCCGACGGCGCAAAGTACGAAACCGGTACCGATCGCGCGCCGCTGTAAGGGGCCCGTCCCTCCGGGGTCCGCTACCGCAACAAGGCTCCTGCACGCGCGATCCGGGGCCGCTCCTCCCCAGAGCGGCCCCTTCTGTTTCTGCCTGGTCTCCAACCGGCTTTGGGAGAGAGTCAAACGCCCTCTCCCGCTTTATTGGAGAAGAAGCCCGCAACCGGCATGTCCGGCTGCGGGCTTCTTTGTTTCGGTGCGCGGCAGGTCGGGCGCCGCACTGAAATCGATTATGCCAGACGGCACAAATAAGAAACGGGCCCTTGCGGCCCGTTTTTGCTTCACCCCGGCAGATCAGTCGTGATCGTGGTGATGGCGATGCTTGTGCTTCTTGTGCTTGTAGTGGCCGTTGTTGTAATAACGACGGTCGTCTGCATACGAATTGCTGCGCGAGATATTGCCGCCCAGCGCCGCACCGGCACCGCCCCCCAGGCCGGCGCCAATCAGGCCGCCGGTACGGCCGCCCATGGCGTTGCCCGCCGCGGTACCCGCGCCACCGCCCAGCGCGCCGCCGATGATGGCGCCGGTGCGCTCGCGGCGGTTGGACGTCACGGCGCCGCCTGCGCCGCCACCCACCGCACCACCGATCACTGCGCCGGTGCTGCCGCCGAGCGCGCCGCCCACTGCGGCACCGGCGACGCCGCCGAGCGCGCCGCCCAGGGCGTTGTTCATGTCGCCCGCGAAGGCCGGCAGCGCGCTGGCCGCCAGGGCGAGGGCAATGGTCAGATTGCGAACGGGATGGCGAGTCATATGTCTTGTCCTTTGAATTGCCATGATGTGTCGCAAGTGTAGAGAAGGAGCCCCACGCTTGCTGTAACTACCTGTAAAGCCCTGTAACCCCCTACAGAAACGGCGTAACTGGGCAATAAAAGCGCGGTGAAAATACAACACCTAACAAAAAGACAGGCGATCATGTGATCGCCTGTCTGCTTTGTCTGCACCCGGGCCAGGGCCCGGATGCGTATTTTACCGTGTGCTCAGCAGCACTTGCCCTGCCCGCCGCCGTAGCGCGCTTCCTGGCGCTCGCGGAAGAACTCTTCGTAGCTCATCGGCGCGCGGTCCGGATGCGTGCTCTCCATGTGCGCCACATAGGTCTGGTAGTCGGGCAAGCCGACCATCAGCCGCAGCGACTGCCCGAGATAACGCCCCATCGTTCCCAGTTGTTCCAGCATGGCGGACTCCTTGTCGAGGTCAGGGTCAGGACTGGGCCGAAGCCGCGCCTGGCAGCGGCTCGAACGGCGTTTCCTTGTCGGTCGGGCGGTTCACCGCGCGGGCCTGCAGCGCGGTCTTGAAGCCATAGAACACGATCGACAGCACCACCACCATGAACAGCGCGCACAGGCCGGCGTCCAGGTAGTCGTTGAAGACGATGCGGTGCATCTGCTCCATCGACTTGGCCGGGGCCAGCACCTTGCCTTCGGCAATGGCGGCGCTGAACTTGGCGGCGTGGGTCAGGAAACTGACCTTCGGGTCGGCGTGGAACAGCTTCTGCCAGCCGGCAGTCAGCGTGCAGATCAGCAGCCAGACGGTCGGCACCAGCGTGACCCAGGCGTACTGGCCGCGCTTCATCTTGACCAGCACGCAGGTACCCAGCACCAGCGCCACCGCGGCCAGCATCTGGTTGGAGATGCCGAACAGCGGCCACAGGGTGTTGATGCCGCCCAGCGGATCGACCACGCCCTGGTACAGGAAGTAGCCCCAGGCCGCCACGCACAGCCCGGTGGCGATCAGGTTGGCGGGCAGCGAGTCGGTCTTGCGCATCGACGGGATAAAGCTGCCCAGCAGGTCCTGCAGCATGAAGCGGCCGGCACGGGTGCCCGCGTCGACGGCGGTCAGGATGAACAGTGCCTCGAACAGGATCGCGAAGTGGTACCAGAACGCCATCATGGCCTGGCCGCCCACCACCTGGTGCAGGATGTGCGCGATGCCCACGGCCAGCGTCGGCGCGCCGCCGGCGCGCGAGATGATGGTGTTCTCGCCGACGTCCTTGGCGGTCTGCACCAGCACGTCAGGCGTGATCACGAAGCCCCAGGTCGAGACCGCCTGCGCCACCGCTTCCGGCGTGGTGCCGATCACGGCCGCGGGGCTGTTCATGGCGAAGTACACGCCCGGCTCGATCACCGCGGCGGCCACCAGCGCCATGATGGCGACGAAGGACTCGGCCAGCATCGCGCCGTAGCCGATGAAGCGCGCGTGGGTCTCGTTCTCCAGCAGCTTGGGCGTGGTGCCCGACGAGATCAGCGCATGGAAGCCCGACACCGCGCCGCAGGCGATGGTGATGAACAGGAACGGGAACAGGTTGCCCGACCACACCGGGCCGCCGCCCTCGGCGAACTGCGTGAAGGCCGGCATCTTCAGCTCCGGCGCCACGATCACGATGCCCACCGCCAGCGCGATGATGGTGCCGATCTTCAGGAAGGTCGACAGGTAGTCGCGCGGGGCCAGCAGCAGCCACACCGGCAGCACGGCGGCGATGAAGCCGTAAATGATCAGCATCCAGGTCAGCGCCTTGCCGTCGTAGGTGAACAGCGGGGCCAGCGTCGCGCTTTCATGCACGTACTGGCCGCCGATGATCGCCATCATCAGCAGCACGAAGCCGATCACGGATACTTCGCCGATGCGGCCCGGACGGATGTAGCGGGTGTAGATGCCCATGAAGATGGCGATGGGGATGGTCACCGCCACGGTGAAGGTGCCCCACGGCGAATCGGCCAGCGCCTTCACCACGATCAGCGCCAGCACCGCCAGGATGATGATCATGATCATGAAGCAGCCGAACAGCGCGATCAGGCCCGGCACCGTGCCCATTTCGGACTTGACCAGGTCGCCCAGCGAGCGGCCGTCGCGGCGCGTGGAGATGAACAGCACCATGAAGTCCTGCACCGCGCCGGCGAATACCACGCCGGCCAGCAGCCACAGCATGCCGGGCATGTAGCCCATCTGCGCGGCCAGCACCGGGCCGACCAGCGGGCCGGCCCCGGCGATCGCGGCGAAGTGGTGGCCGAACAGAACCGCCTTGTTGGTCGGCACGTAGTCCAGGCCGTCGTTATGGCGCCAGGCCGGCGTCATGCGTTTCGGGTCGAGCTGCATCACCTTGTCGGCGATAAAGCGGCTGTAGTAGCGGTAGGCGATCAGGTATATGCAGAGCGCGGCGACCACGATCCACAGTGCGCTGACGGCCTCGCCGCGCGCCAGCGCGACGGTGCCGAAGGCAAACGCGCCGAGCACGGCGACGGCCAGCCACACCAGGTGTTCTCCGATGCGATTCATAGTGAAGGTCTCCTCAGACCGGGATTTGGAAAGCCTGCGGCGGCGAAGGACTGGTAACTGGCAACGGGCTGGGTTGGCGGCGGGCGCGCCTGGGCGGGCAGCTGGGCAATCCGGCGGTGAAGGTGTCTCCTGGGATCTGGCTGCTGCTCGCCCGGTTCGTGTCGTTTCCGGATCTCGTCTTGCAGGCAGGCGGTGCACCATCCGGATAGGCCGGTGCACCAGCTGCGTGGATACGCGCGCCTTGTTGGGGCGGCCTGCGCATCCGGCGTGTAGTATTGACACCCGCCAAACCCCGCACAAGCGCGTAACTACGCAGCACTTCTGCGTAGTACTACGCAAATCGACGGTGGCATGCCGCCTGCGCGGCATCGGTGTTTACCCCCGGTCCTGTATGAAACTCCGCCAGAAGATCCTGTTGCTCGCGGTGGCGCCCCTTGCGGTGGCCATGCTGGGCATCGCGCTTGCCGTGCGCTACCAGGCGACCCAGCTCGCGCAGCATGAGCGCGCGCTGGTCGAAGCCGCTTACCTGCAAAGCAAGGAAATGGAGCTGCGCCACTACGTAGAACTGGCGCAGAGCGCGATCGCGCCGATGGTGCGGTCGGGCCGCACTGATCTGGCCACGCGCCAGGCGGCAATGGAGGCGCTGGCCCGGCTCGACTACGGGCCGGACGGCTATTTCTTCCTGTACGACCTGCAGGGCCGCAACCTGATGCACCCGCGCCAACCCGAGCTGGTCGGCCAGGACTTGTGGACCATGCGCGACCCGCAGGGATCGCTCACCATCCAGCAGCTGATCGCGGCGGCCAGGGGCGGAGGCGGCGCGGTGCGGTACCTGTGGAAAAAGCCGTCATCGCAGCAACTGGTACCCAAGCTCGGCTACGTGGTGTCGGTGCCCGAATGGGGCTGGATGCTCGGCACCGGCATCTACCTGGACGACGTGGAAAGCACGCTGCGCCAGCTCGATGCCCGTGCCGAGACCGATATCCGGGAGACCATGGCCTGGATCGGCGTGATCGCCGCGATCAGCATCCTGCTGGTAGCGGCCAGCGGCCTCGCGCTCAATGTCAGCGAGCATCGCGAGGCCGATGCCAAGCTGCGCCAGCTTGCGCAGCGGGTGGTGCAGTCGCAGGAGGAGGAGCGGGCACGGCTGTCGCGCGAACTGCACGACGGCATCAGCCAGTTGCTGGTGTCGGTCAAGCTGGTGCTGGAAACCGCTACCAACCGGCTGCGGCTGGCTCCGACCGAAGGCGCCGCGGTGGCGCCGGTGCTGGGCATGGCGCTGAACCGGCTCGACACGGTTTTCAATGAAGTGCGGCGGGTGGCGCGCAATTTGCGGCCGGCATTGCTGGACGACCTCGGTCTCTTTGCCGCGCTCCAGCACCTGGCGCGCGAGATGCAGGGCGGCAGCCGGCTGCAGATCTCGGTGATTCAGTCAGGTACCCCGCGCGAGTTGCCCGACGAGCAGGCCACCGCGCTGTTCCGCATCGCCCAGGAGGCGCTGACCAACGTGGAACGCCACGCAAACGCCCGGCACGTCAGCGTGTCGCTGGCATTCGACGCCGACGCCACCCGGCTCACGGTGCGCGACGACGGCGCCGGTTTCGACGTGCCGAGCATGCAGCGCGATCCCCGGCGCGGCATCGGCCTGCGCAACCTGGGCGAGCGCATCGCCGCGTTGTGCGGGCAGTTCGATATTGTTTCCGGCACCGGCGGCACCGAGCTGGTGGCGTCGCTGCCCCTGGCGAAGCCTGCGCCAAAGCCCGCAGCCGTTTCGCATGATCCTGTTTCCGCCGGACCTTCGCAGTCATGACACGTTCCCCTGAATCGAGCCACACCGGCGCACCGGCGCGCGTATTGCTGATCGACGATCACGCGCTGGTGCGCGACGGCATGCGCATGCACCTGGCGCTGCAGCCGGGGCTGCGCGTGGTCGGCGAGGCCGATGGCGGCGAGGCGGCGCTCGCGTGGCTGGACCGTGCCGGCGAGGCCGACCTGCCGGACCTGGTGATCACCGATATCGGCATGCGCGGCATGGGCGGCATTGCGCTGGCGGCCGCGCTCCATGACCGGTATCCGGAGCTGGCGGTACTGATCGTGTCGATGCACGACAACCTGGAGTATGTGCGGCAGGCAGTGCGGGCGGGGGCGCGGGGCTATGTGCTGAAGGATGCGCCGGCCGATGAGCTGATGGCGGCGATCCAGTCGGTGCTGGCGGGGCGGGTGTTCTACAGTGCCCGCATCGCGCGCGGCATGGCCGAGCAGAGCCCGGGACCGCTGGATGCGCTGACCCGGCGCGAGCGCGACATCCTGGGCTGCATCGGGCGCGGGATGGCCAACAAGGAGATTGCGGCGCAACTGGGCGTATCGGTGCGGACGGTCGAAACACACCGGCTCAACCTGAAACGCAAGCTGGGGATCGAAGGGCGCTCGGGGTTGGTGAAGTATGCGGTGGAGACGCTGGGGGATAGCGAGGGGGGCTGACAGGCCCCCAGGACGCCGAAAAGGAGTGCGGTTCTGGGTGCTCCCAGGCCGCCCGAACTCGCCTTGGCAAGGTGTTCTCCCTCTCCCCTCACGGACCTCACGGGGAGAGGGGAGCAAACCGGCAGCGGCTTAGCCCTCCAGCCGCTTGCCCAGCGCCGCGCGCGTTTCCGCCAGCGCCTGCGGCAGGCGATGATTCAGCTGCGTGAACAGCGCATCATGCAGCGCCAGTTCCTCCCGCCAGGCATCGCGATCAATCGAGGTCACCTGCGCAAATTGCGCCGGGGAGAACTCCACCCCATTCCAGTTCAGATCCTCATATCGCGGCGTCGTGCCAAACATGTGTTCGGCGCCCTGCCCCTTGCCTTCCACGCGATCGATCATCCACGACAGCACGCGCATGTTGTCGCCGAAGCCCGGCCACACGAAGTTGCCGTCGGCGTCCTTGCGGAACCAGTTGACGCAGTAGATCTTCGGCAGCTTCGCGCCCGCGACTTCCAGCTTCTGGCCCAGTGCCAGCCAGTGGCCGAAGTAGTCGCTCATGTTGTAGCCGCAGAACGGCAGCATGGCGAACGGGTCGCGGCGCACCACGCCTTGCTGGCCAGCGGCCGCGGCGGTGGTTTCCGAACCCATGGTGGCGGCCATGTACACGCCTTCGGTCCAGTTGCGGGCCTCGGTCACCAGCGGCACGGTGGTCGAGCGGCGGCCGCCGAAGATGAACGCATCAATGGGTACGCCGGCCGGGTTGTCCCAGCTCTCGTCGATCGACGGGCACTGCGACGCCGGCGCGGTGAAGCGCGAGTTCGGGTGGGCAGCCTTGGCGCCGGTCTCCCTGGCGATTTCCGGGGTCCAGTCCTTGCCCTGCCAGTCGATCAGGTGAGCCGGCGCTTCTTTGGTCATGCCTTCCCACCACACGTCGCCGTCGTCGGTCAGCGCCACGTTGGTGAAGATGACGTTCTCCTTCAGCGTCGCCATCGCGTTGTAGTTGGTCTTCTCGCTGGTGCCCGGGGCCACGCCGAAGAAGCCGGCTTCCGGGTTGATCGCGTACAGGCGGCCATCCTGGCCCGGCTTGATCCAGGCGATGTCGTCGCCGATGGTGGTGACCTTCCAGCCCTCGAAGCCCTTGGGCGGAATCAGCATGGCGAAGTTGGTCTTGCCGCAGGCCGACGGGAACGCCGCGGCCACGTGGTACTTCTTGCCCTCGGGCGAGGTTACGCCCAGGATCAGCATGTGCTCGGCGAGCCAGCCTTCATCGCGGCCCATGGTCGACGCAATGCGCAGCGCAAAACACTTTTTGCCCAGCAGCGCGTTGCCGCCGTAGCCCGAGCCGAACGACCAGATCTCGCGCGTTTCCGGGAAATGGACGATGTACTTGGTCGGGTTGCACGGCCACGGCACGTCCTTCTCGCCGGCGGCGAGCGGCTTGCCGACGGTGTGCACGCACGGCACGAACTCGCCGTCGGTGCCCAGCACGTCATACACGGCCCGGCCCATGCGCGTCATGATGCGCATATTGACCGCCACATACGGCGAATCGGACAGTTCCACGCCGATATGGGCGATCGGCGAGCCCAGCGGGCCCATCGAGAACGGCACCACGTACAGCGTGCGGCCGCGCATGCAGCCTTCGAACAGGCCATTCAGCGTCTGGCGCATCTCGGCCGGGGCGGTCCAGTTGTTGGTGGGGCCGGCGTCTTCCTGCCGTTCCGAGCAGATAAAGGTGCGGTCTTCAACGCGGGCCACGTCCGACGGATCCGACAGCGCCAGGAACGAGTTCTTGCGCTTGGCCGGGTTCAGCCGCTTCATGGTGCCGGCGGCGACCATCTGCTCGCACAGGCGGTCATATTCTTCCTGCGAGCCGTCGCACCAGTAGATATTGTCGGGCTTGGTCAGCGCGGCGATTCCGGCGACCCAGGCAACCAGCTTGGGGTGCTTGACCCAGGCCGGGGCATTCACTGGCGCCGTGCCTTGCATCGAGGGGTGGTTCATACTGCAACTCCAGGTTTGTAAAGGGAAGGAAGGGAAGGAAACCTTGCAAAGCCTGGCCGGCGGGCGGTTGGTCCGTTGCTCGCGCGGGGGACGGAATCGCGGGATCGCGGCATGGGAGATGGCCCTGTCCCGATCGTCACATCCCGTTACAACTCCGCGGCGGCCCGTGTTGTGCAAAAGGTCGCGGCGGTCCCTGCGGCTGCGCTACAGTTGCGCTTCGCCCGCGCAGGGGTATCTGCGCGCGCCGGGCGGGCTTTGTCCGGCGGCAACCGCGTGTCGGGAGCAAGGCTCGACCGACAATCCGCGGCGGCACCGGAGCGGGCAAGGATACCACTGGCGCACCCCCCTGTTTTTTGCTGCGCAACAATTGACGCCGTTGTTTCGCAAGAGATGTTCCACCTCGCGGCGGGCCGGCATGCTGGCGCCGACGCTGGGTTATCCACAATACTGTTGGGCGGCGCGCGGCTCGGTTGCCGCGCGCACCAACCGGCACAAGCGCCGGAAGACAAACCAGAGTTGCCGATGAAGATTGCCGTACTCGACGATTACCAGGACGCCGTGCGCAAGCTGCCGTGCTTCAGCCTGCTGGAGGGACACGACGTCAAGGTGTTCAACAACACCGTTAAGGGCGTGGGCCAGCTGGCAGCGCGCCTGTCGGACGTGGAAGCCGTGGTGCTGATCCGCGAACGCACCCGTATCACCCGGCAACTGCTGGAAAAACTGCCGAAACTGAAGCTGATCAGCCAGACCGGCAAGGTCGGCGCCGGTCCGGGCAGCCATATCGACCTGGATGCCGCCACCGACCGCGGCGTGGCGGTGCTGGAAGGCGTCGGCTCGCCGGTGGCGCCGGCCGAGCTGACCTGGGCGCTGATCATGGCCGCGCAGCGGCGCATTCCGCAGTACGTGGCCAGCCTCAAGCACGGCGCGTGGCAGCAATCGGGGCTGAAATCGACCACCATGCCGCCCAACTTCGGGCTGGGCCAGATGCTGCGCGGCCAGACCCTGGGCATCTGGGGCTACGGCAAGATCGGCCGCCTGCTGGCCGGCTATGGCAAGGCCTTCGGCATGCGGGTGATGGTGTGGGGCCGCGAGGCCTCGCTGGAGGCCGCGCGCGCCGACGGGCTGGACGTGGCCGCCTCCAAGGACCAGTTTTTTGCCGACAGCGACGTTTTGTCGCTGCACCTGCGGCTGAACGACGACACCCGCGGCATCGTCAAGCTGACCGACCTGACGCGGATGAAGCCCACCGCGCTGTTCGTCAACACCAGCCGCGCCGAGCTGCTGGAAGAGAACGCGCTGGTCACCGCGCTTAACCGCGGCCGCCCGGGCATGGCGGCGGTCGACGTGTTCGAATCCGAGCCGATCCTGCAGGGGCACGCGCTGCTGCGCATGGAGAACTGCATCTGCACGCCGCACCTGGGCTATGTCGAGCGCGACAGCTATGAGCTGTACTTCCGCACGGCTTTCCAGAACATCCTGGACGTGCTGGGCGGCAATCACGGCTGCATCGTCAATCCCAAGGCGTTGACACCGGCGCTGTCGCGCTGAGGCGTTACGGTAGCTGCCGGGGCGGGTCGGCGCTGGCATTCCGCCTCGCGTCACTTCGTAGAGGCTCCCCCACCCCTCTCCCACTTCGCGGGAGCGAGCGCGGCAGAGGGGAGCCTGGTTCACATGGCGTGGGCTATGGCCAGGGCGGATTGCGCTGTCAACGCGAATCCGCCAATCCCGCTACACTCGGGACTTCCCTAACCGCCGGCCGCAACGGCCATGGCGGCAGCCCCGACAACAACAAGCGCCCGCGCGCACCCCCTCTTCCCAAGGCCGGCATGGATCCCAGGCTCGTGACGCTCTGCGTCGGCAATTTCGTCATCGGCACCGGCGCGATGATCGTGACCGGCATGTTGAACGATATTGCCGGGGATTTCGGGCTGGGCGCGGCCAGTGCCGGGCAGCTGATTTCAGTATTCGCGCTGGCCACCTGCGTGGGCGCGCCGCTGTTTGCCACGCTGGGTTCGCGCATCGACCGCCGCTTGCTGCTGGCGGGGTCGCTGCTGGTCTATGCGGTGATGCACCTGGCGGCCGCCTTTGCGCCCAGCTTCGCGGCGCTGATGGTGATCCGCTTCCTGACGGCGATCGGCGCCGCCATCTACACACCGCAGACCGCGGCGACGCTGCCGCTGCTGGTCAATGCGCAGACGCGCGGCCGTGCCATCAGCTTTGTCTTCCTGGGCTGGAGCGTCGCCAGCGTGGTGGGCGTGCCACTGGGCACCTGGATCTCGACCACGCTGGGCTGGCGCGTCAGCATGGGCCTGGTGGGCGCACTGGCGCTGCTGGTGTCGGCGGCGGTCTGGCGGGCGCTGCCGCGCGGGCTGTACGTGGAGCCGGTGGGGCGCGAGGCCTGGGCCGCGGTGCTGCGCCACAAGCCGGTCATGCTGGTGGTGCTGACCACCATGGTGTCGTCGGCCGGCATGTTCACCATGTTTACCTATGTCGCGCCGCTGATGCGCGATGTCTACGGCATCAGCGGCGGCGCGCTCAGCCTGATGTTCCTGGCCTATGGCGCCTGCGGCGTGTTCGGCAATGCGCTGGCGGCGTCGCGCATGGATCGCGTCACCCCGAGCCGGATCGTGCAGGTGGCCCTGCTGACCTCGGTGACCGCCATGGTGCTGTGGCCGCTGGCGGGCCTGGGCGGCGTGGCGCTGGTGCTGCTGTTCATGCTGTGGGGGCTGGGCGGGTTTGCCACCAACAGCGCGCAGCAGGCGCGGCTGGTCTTGCTGGCGCCGGAGCGCGCCTCGGCCTCGATCTCGCTGAACTCTTCGTCGATCTACCTCGGGCAGGCTGCAGGCGCGATGGCCGGCGCCGGCATCTATACCCTGGCCGGGGTCGATTCGCTGCACTGGGGCGCCGCGGCGCTGATGCTGGCGGCGCTGGCGGTGTCGCAGCGCGCCCGTTCGCTGGGCTGCCAGTGGCAGCGCCCGCAGGCTCCGCAGCAGGCTCCCAACGCCGGCTGAAACCAAGGCCCGGGGGCGTCCTGTCCCCGGGAGCGACCTGCCTCGCCGTGCACGCGGCGTCTTGTGAGGCACCGCACGAAGCACTTGTCCACAGTGTTATCCGCCCCCTTATCCTCAGGGATATCCGCAGCTTATCCACATCTCTTTCCACAACCACAAGCGGGGGCGCACGTGAGCGATTCCGGACGCTGGCAAGGCAATGCACGCGTGCTGGCCGTGAGCCTTGGCAAGGCGATCCCGCTGGTCGTGGCCGGCGCAGGCACCGAGGCGGTGGTGCTGTCCGGCATCCGCAAGCATCCCGTCAGCACCCTGCTGCACCCGCTCTCGGTGCAGGTGCGGCCGCTGGGCATGGCCGGCGACGAGCAGGCCGACCTGACCGTCCACGGCGGCCGGGACAAGGCGGTCTACGCCTATCCGTCCGAGCACTACCCCTGGTGGAATGCGCGCCGGCGCGCTTGCGGGCAACCCGAATCGGCACAGCCGCTGCCGTTCGGCGCTCTGGGCGAGAACCTGAGCCTGGAAGGCCTGCTGGAGTCCGACCTGTGGATCGGCGACCTGGTGCGCGCCGGGACGGCGCTGCTGCGGGTGGAGGCGCCGCGCCGGCCCTGCTACAAGTTCAATGCCGCGCTCGGCTACCGCCACGCGGTGCGCGACATGGTGCAGAGCGGGTATTCGGGCGTCTACCTGAGCGTGCTGGTGACCGGCCAGGTTCGCGCCGGCGACGCCATCATTGTGCAGCCGGGGCCACGCGAACTGTCGATCGACAGCGTTAACCAGTGGCGTCGTGACAGCCGGCGGCAGCTTTTCTGATAATGTTTGTCTAACGATACAAGCGCCTCGCCAACTTCATTTCCGGTTTCCTCCGTGGTCCGGAGGGCGCTTGCCGGCGCCCGTCTTCCCGATACCGCCTTACACCCCTGTAACGGACTGTAATACGCGACGCTGGCTCCGGCCGGCGAAGCGCGGTACTAGTAGAGTCTTTGCGCAGCACGCGCCGGCGACATTCGATCACAACAAGCCGGCGCGGATCACGGGGAGTAGCGCAAGACGCGGTGCAGAGGGTCCACACAACATGAAAACTGACAGGATCGACCAGCCCAAGGGGTTCGTCGACAGCAACTGGAGTGCGGCCGCGGGAACCGGGCGCGGCCGGGTTTCGCCGTGGGTACTGGTCTTGGCAGTGCTGGTGCTGGGCGGGCTGGGCTGGTTTGCCTGGCGCACGTGGCTGGCGCCCAAGCCGGCGCCCAAGCCGCCCGCCGCGGCGGTGGTCACCACCGCGCTGGTGCAGCAGGGTGACGTGCCGCTGCAGGTCACGGCCAACGGCAATGTCACCGCGCTGTCCACGGTCGAGGTGCGGCCGCAGGTGTCCAGCACGGTGCGCACGGTCCATATCAAGGAAGGCCAGACGGTCAAGCCGGGCGACCTGCTGTTCTCGCTCGACACGCGCATGGACGAGGCCAACCTGGCCAAGGCCCAGGCGCAGCTGCTGAAGGACCAGGCCGACCTGGCCGACGCCCGCCGCACGCTGGCGCGCAGCAAGGAACTGCTCGAGCGCAACTTCATTTCCAGGAGCGCAGTCGATACCGCGCAGGCCAGGGTCGATGGCTCCGAAGCCACCGTGCGCGCCGACCAGGCCGCCATCGAGGCCAGCCGCGTGGCGATCAGCTATGGCTCGATCCGCGCCACCATCAGTGGCCGCACCGGCGTGATCAACGCCTTCCCGGGCTCGCTGGTGCTGCCTACCGGCGCCGTGCCGATGGTCACCATCGCGCAGGTGCAGCCGATCGCAGTGACCTTCAGCCTGCCCGAGCGCCAGCTGGCGGCGCTGCGCGAGGCGCTGCAGGCCGGCCCGGTACAGGTCATCGCCCAGCCCAACGACGGCAGCAAGACCCCGGTGACCGGCAAGATCACCTTCGTGGACAACACGGTCGATCCGCAGTACGGCACCATTCGCGTCAAGGCCCAGTTCGGCAACGAAGAGCAGCGGCTGTGGCCGGGCACCTACGCCAACGTCAGCGCGGTGGTGCAGACGCTCAAGGGCGCGCTGTCGGTGCCGCCGCAGGCGGTGGTGACCGGCCCCGAAGGGCGCTTTGTCTACGTGGTGCAGCCCGACAGCAAGGTCGCGCGCGTGCCGGTGCAGGTGATCACCACCACCGCCGCCGCGGCCGTGGTGGAAGGCGTGCAGCCCGGCGCCCGCGTGGTGGTGGAAGGCACGCAGAACCTGCGCCCGGGCGCGCTGGTGCGCGAGGCGCCGGCCGGCGCCGCCTCCGGTGCGGCCGCCGCGCGGCCAGCCAGTGCCGCGAACGTTGCCGCCAATGCCGCCGCGGGGCACTGAGCCATGACGCTGTCCGAACTCTGCATCCGCCGTCCGGTGATGACGGTGCTGCTGTGCCTGGCCGTGGTCGTCACCGGCATCGTGCTGTACCCGACCATCCCGATCGCCGCGCTGCCCAGCTTCAACTCGCCGGTGATCCAGGTCACCGCGACGCTGCCGGGCGCGAGCCCGGAAACCATGGCGGCTTCGGTGGCGACGCAGCTGGAAAAGCAGTTCGCCACCATCCCCGGTGTGTCGGTGATCAGCTCGTCGAACACGCTCGGCAACTCCAGCATCACCATCGAATTCAACAGCGACCGCGATATCGACGACGCGGCCGTGGACGTGCAGGCGGCCCTGTTCCGCGCGCAGCGTTCGCTGCCGATCGAGATGACGACGCCGCCGTCGTACCGCAAGGTCAACCCGGCCGACGCGCCGGTGCTGCTGCTGGCGATCAACTCGCCGGCGATGAGCCTGGCGGACCTGAATGCCTTCGGCGACAACCTGATCTCGCCCACGCTGGCCACGCTGCCGGGCGTGGCGCAGGTGCAGATCTTCGGGCAGAAGCGCTTTGCCGTGCGCGTGCGCGCGCACCCGGATGCGCTGGCAGCGCGCGGCCTGACGCTGGACGAGCTGGCCACCGCGCTGAACCGCGCCAACGCCAACACCCCCGTGGGCACGCTCGACAGCGCGCGCCAGACGCTGACCATCCAGGCCAACCGGCAGATGACCAATGCGGATGCCTTCCGCAACATCATCGTCGCCAGCCAGCCCAACGGCGCGCTGGTGCGGCTGTCCGACGTGGCCGAGGTCGAGGACAGCGTCGAGACCATCAAGACCGGCAGCTGGCTTAACAACGAGCGCTCGATCGTGCTGGCCGTGCTGCGCCAGCCCGACGCCAACACCGTGGCGGTGGTCGATGCGATCCAGGCCGCCCTGCCCCGCCTGATCGGGCAGATGCCGGGCTCGGTCAACGTGGCGGTGGTCAACGACCGCTCGCGCTCGATCCGCGAATCGATCCACGACGTGCAGTTCACGCTGGCGCTGACGGTGGCGCTGGTGGTGATGGTGATCTTCCTGTTCCTGCGCCGCGCCGCCGCCACGCTGATCCCCACCGTGTCGCTGCCGATCTCGCTGATCGGCACGGTGGCGCTGATGAAGGCGTTCGGCTACAGCCTGGACAACGTCTCGCTGCTGGCCATCACGCTGGCGGTGGGGCTGGTGGTGGACGACGCCATCGTCATGCTCGAGAACATCGTGCGCCATATCGAGGAAGGCGTGCCGCCGCTGAAGGCCGCGCTGGTGGGCTCGCGCGAGATGGGCTTCACCATCCTGTCGATCTCGATCTCGCTGGTGGCGGTGTTTATCCCGATCTTCTTCATGCCCGGCGTGATCGGGCTGCTGTTCCACGAGTTCGCCGCGGTGGTGTCGCTGTCGATCCTGGTGTCGGCAGCGGTGTCGCTGACGCTGATCCCGATGCTGTGCGCGCGTTTCCTGTCGGCCGAAAACGTGCCGGTCGACGAGTCGCACCACGCTTATGGCGACCACGCGTTGGCGCAGCCTGCCGTGCCACAGAGGCAGACCATCGGCATGCGCTCCACGCAGTGGTTCGAGAACCTGTTCGAGTTCACGCTGCACCGTTATGCGCGCGGACTGGACTGGTGCCTGGCGCACCGGCGCACGGTGCTGGTGGCGGCGGGTCTGACCTTCGTGCTGACCGCGGTGCTGTTCGTCACGATCCCCAAGGGCTTCTTCCCGGAGGAAGACATCGGCCAGATCCGCGTCAATGCCGAAGGGCCGCAGGACATTTCCTTTGATGCCATGTCCGAGCGCCTGCGCGATGCGGCCGAGCGCATGCGCGCCAACCCCGCGGTCAAGAGCATCGTGGTGGCGATCGGCGGCGGCCCGTCGCCGGCCATCAACACCGGGCGCATGTTCGTCGAGCTCAAGCCGCGCGGCGAGCGCAACGCGATGCCCAAGGTGATCGAGTCGCTGCGCCGCGACGTGGCCGGCGTGCCCGGGCTGGCGGTGTATTTCGCGCCGGTGCAGAACCTGCAGCTCGGCGGGCGCCAGAGCAAGAGCCGCTACCAGTACACGCTGCAAAGCGTGAAGGCCGGCCAGCTGCAGGACTACTCCGACAAGCTGATGGCGAAGATGCGCGCCGACAGCCTGTTCCGCGATGTCACCAGCGACTCGCAGCAGTCGGGCCTGGAGGCGCACCTGTCGATCGACCGCGACAAGGCCAACGCGCTCGGCGTGCAGATGCAGGACGTGCGCACCGCGCTGTATTCGGCGTTCGGCGAGCGGCAGGTGTCGACCATCTACACGCCGATCGACAACTACTACGTGATCCTGCAGGCGGCCGACCTCGACCGCGTCGACGAGACCGCGTTCGCCAAGCTCTACGTGCGCAGCAAGACCGGCCAGATGGTGCCGCTGTCGGCGTTCGCCACCACCGAGCGCCGCGTCGGCCCGATCGCGGTCAACCACCAGGGGCAGCTGCCGTCGGTGACGGTGTCGTTCAACCTTGCGCCGGGCGCGGCGCTGGGCGACGCGTCGGCGCGCATCGACCGCTACAAGCAGGAGATCGCGATGCCGACGTCCATCTTCACCAGCTGGGGCGGCGACGCGGCGGTGTTCCAGTCATCGCAGGCCACGCAGATCGTGCTGCTGGTGGCGGCCATCGCGGTGATCTACACGCTGCTGGGCGTGCTGTACGAGAGCTACATCCACCCGCTGACCATCCTGGCGGGACTGCCGTCGGCCGCGGTCGGCGCGCTGCTGACGCTCTTTGTCTTCAATATCGAGCTGTCGCTGATCGCGGTCATCGGCGTGCTGATGCTGATCGGCATCGTCAAGAAGAACGCGATCATGATGATCGACTTCGCGCTGGCGGCGCAGCGCGAGCAAGGCATGACGCCGGCCAGGGCAATCCGGCAGGCATGCCTGCTGCGCTTCCGTCCGATCATGATGACTACCTTCGCCGCGGTGATGGGCGCGCTGCCGCTGGCGCTGGGCCTCGGCGCCGGCGCCGAGTTGCGCCAGCCGCTGGGCCTGGCGGTGGTCGGCGGGCTGCTGTTCTCGCAGGTGATTACGCTGTTCATCACGCCGGTGATCTACCTGGCGCTGGACAGGTTCTCGGGCACGGGGCCGCTGCAGATCGACTCGGAAGGCAACAAGCTGCCGGAGAAGGTGCCTGGGGAGACGGTGCGGCAGCACTGAGGGCGCTAGCCGGATCCATGCTAACGAACGAAACAAGAAAAAAAGGAAGCCGCGTGATGTCATTCCGCTTGCGCGTTCCGACCATGCTGGCCGCAGCTGCCGCCTTGCTGACCGCAGGCTGTGCTGCCTCGGGCCCCTCGCCGGCTGCCGTCAGCGCCGGCTTTGCCGGCAAGCCCTACGTGCTGCTGGGCGAGGTCCATGACAATGCCGCCGGACAGCAGCAGCGGCTGGCCGCGCTGACGCGCGCGGTCGAGCAGGGCTGGCGTCCGGCCATCGCCATGGAGCAGTTCGACCGCGAACGGCAGCCCGATATCGACCGTGCCCGCAAGGAGCGGCCCAAGGATGCCGACTACCTGATCGCGCAGGCCGGCGGTGGTGCCTGGCAGTGGCCGCTGTACCGGCCGGTGGTGGCGCTGGCGCTGCAGTACGACCTGCCGCTGGTCGCGGCTAACCTGTCGCGCGCGGATGCGGGGAAGATCGTGCGCGGTGGGCTGGACGGGCTGTTCCCGGCGCACGAGCGGGAGAAGCTTGGCCTGACGGGAGAGTTGCCGCCTGACCTGGTGGCGGCGCAGACCGCTGTGCTTGACCGCGGGCACTGCGGCAATTTCCCCAAGGCAATGCTGCCCGGCATGCTGGCGGCACAGGCGGCGCGCGACGCGGTGATGGCGCGGGCGCTGCGGCCTTACGCGCAGCGCGGCGCGGTGCTGATTGCGGGCAACGGGCATGTGCGGCGCGACGTGGGGGTGCCGCGCTGGCTTACTGGCGAGGCCGGCAAGGTTGTCAGCGTGGGCTACGTGGAGAGCGCGGCGGCGGACGGCGAGTTCGACATGGCGGTGGTGGTGCCGGCGGTGGCGCGCAAGGATCCTTGCTTGCAGGCGGTGCCTGCAGGGTGAGCGCTATTGAGCTATTGCAGGCCCGCAGTCCCCGGATGCGCGGGCCCTCTCCCGCCCGTCCACATGCCAATCCCCCGCCATCCACGTAAACCCCAACCCCTTCCCACCACTTTTGACAGCCTTTTGACAGTTTCCCCCGCCTAGAATCCGCCCCATGACCGCTAACCCCGGTCTGATGTTCACCAATAATCCAAGAACAGTCCCGGCCACGCCCCGCTGCGCCCGGACAGGAGACAAGCCCGGCAGCGCCCCGTGCGCCGCCGGCAAGCCGTGTCCCAGTCCCCAGCAACGCTCAGGCTGCCCGCCGGAACCCCCGGGTCGGATCGCGGCCAGCCAGTGACTGGCAAGCGATCACCGGTACAACCAAGGAGACCGCTATGCGCCGTTCGATTTCCCGTTTTGCCCATGCCGCGCTGGCATCGGCCGCCGTTGCCGCCACCGTCGTTGCCGCGCCCGCCTACGCGCTGGACAGCGTCAAGGTCATGATCGGCGCCAACCCCGGCGGCGGCTATGACCAGACCGGCCGCTCGCTGGGCGCCGCGATGATCGCAGCCGGCCAGGCCAAGACCGCTTCGTACGACAACAAGGGCGGCGCCGGCGGCACCATCGCGCTGACGCAGTTCGTCAACACCGACAAGGGCAACCCCAACGCGCTGATGGTGGTGGGTGCCGTGATGGTCGGCGCGATCGAGACCAACAAGCCGCCGGTCACGCTGAAGAACGCCACGCCGATCGCGCGCCTGTTCGCCGACACCATGGTCATCACCGTGCCGGCCAGCTCGCCGATCAAGTCGATCAAGGACCTGACCACGCAGCTCAAGGCCAACCCGGGCAGCGTCAGCTGGGGCGGCGGCTCCAAGGGTTCGATCGACCATATCCTGGCCGGCCTGGTCGCCAAGGAGAGCGGTGTCGATCCCAAGAAGATCAACTACGTGCCGTTCCAGGGCGGCGGCGAAGCCTCGGCCTCTATCATGGGCGGCCACGTGACGGTGGGCATCGCCGGCGTGTCGGAATTCCTGCCCTTCATCAAGAGCGGCAAGATGCGCGCGCTGGCCGTGACCTCCAAGGACCGCACCGCCGACATCCCGACGCTGAAGGAGCAGGGCGTCAACGTCGAGATCTACAACTGGCGCGGCGTGTATGGCGCGCCCGGCACCACGCCCGAGCAGCGCAAGGCCATGATCGATGCGGTGGTCAAGGCCACCGAGAGCAAGGCCTGGAAGGACACGCTGCAGAAGAACGACTGGACCCCGTTCCTGCTGACCGGCGATGAGTTCGGCAAGTTTGTCGACAGCGAATCGACCCGCCTGGGCGGCACGCTGCGCGAGCTGGGCGTCGCCAAGTAAAGCCCGCTGCCGCGCCAAGCCGGCGCGGCCTGTGAACCCCCCCCCGTTACCGCATCAGAAAACCGCATCAAACCGCTTTACCTGTCGTGCCTGCCAACACCGCCGGCGATCCCGGCGGCAGGAAAACGGCATGGGGCCCGGTGTCCACCTGCGATACCGAAGACAACAACCATATGTCGCCGGGCCTCATTGCCGCGCGGGCCGCAAGCTTAGCTAAGCCAGCGTCGCGGACGCCAGCCCCCTTGCTGGCGACAAAGGCCAAGGAGTCTCCATGAAACCCTCGCACGTTGCCATCGGCGTTGCCGTCCTGGCGCTTTCGCTGTTCTTCTTTCTCGGCCTGTCGGGCATTACCGGCGAAGAGGGCTATGCCGGCCTGTCGCCGCGCTTCGTGCCCACGCTGGTGGCCGTCGGGCTGGCGGTGTGCGGCGCGCTGCTGACGTGGCAGGGCGTGCGCGGCGGCTTCCACAACATGCCGGAGGAAGATGCCGAACTGCCCAGCGCGCCGCACAACTTCAAGGGCTTCCTGTGGGTGGCCGCCGGCCTGGTGCTGAACATGGCGCTGATCGGCACGCTCGGCTTCGTGTTTTCTTCCACGCTGCTGATGATGTGCGTGGCGCGCGGCTACGGCAGCCGCCGCATCGTGCGCGACCTGATCGTGGGCCTGTGCATCACGGTGCCGATGTGGGCGCTGTTTGAATTCCTGCTCGGCATCAACCTGCCGCTGCTCCCCATCGCCGGCTTCTGAGCCCGCCCGTCCAGCAAGGAGTCTTCGAATGGAAACGCTGAACATGCTGATGCACGGCTTTGCCGTCGCGATCACGCCGATCAACCTGATGTGGGCGCTGGTGGGCTGCTTCCTGGGCACCGCCATCGGCGTGCTGCCGGGCATCGGCCCCGCGCTGACGGTGGCGATGCTGCTGCCGCTGACCGCCAAGGTCGAACCCACCGCCGCGCTGATCATGTTCGCCGGCATCTACTACGGCGCGATGTACGGCGGCTCGACCACGTCGATCCTGATGAACACGCCGGGCGAATCGTCCACCATGGTCACGGCCATGGAAGGCAACCTGATGGCCAAGAACGGCCGCGCCGGCCCGGCGCTGGCGACCGCGGCGATCGGCTCGTTCGTGGCCGGCACCATCGCCACCGTGATGCTGTCGCTGTTCGCGCCGGTGGCGGCCGACGTGGCGCTGCAGTTCGGCCCGGGCGAGTACTTCATGATCATGCTGCTGGCCTTCACCACGGTTTCCGCGGTGCTGGGCTCGTCGCTGCTGCGCGGCATGACGGCGCTGTTCCTGGGCCTGGGCATCGGGCTGATCGGCATGGATTCGCTGTCGGGCCAGACCCGCTACTCGATGAACGTGCAGGAGCTGTATGACGGCATCGACATCGTGGTGGTGGCCGTCGGCCTGTTCGCCGTGGGCGAGGCCCTGTTCAATGCGTTCTTCCCGCAGCCGGACGGCACCTTCAACAAACTCAGCTCGGTCCACATGAACAAGTCGGACTGGAAGCGTTCGCTGCCGGCGTGGATCCGCGGCACGTTTATCGGCTTCCCGTTCGGCCTGATCCCCGCGGGCGGCGCCGAGATCCCGACCTTCCTGTCGTATGCGACCGAGAAGAAGCTGTCGGACCACAAGGAAGAGTTCGGCAAGGTCGGTGCGATCGAAGGCGTGGCCGGCCCGGAAGCGGCCAACAACTCGGCCGTGACCGCGACGCTGGCCCCGCTGCTGACGCTGGGCATCCCCACCTCGAACACCACCGCGATCCTGCTGGCCGCATTCCAGAACTACAACCTGCAGCCGGGCCCGATGCTGTTCCAGACCTCGGGCGACCTGGTGTGGGGCCTGCTGGCGTCGCTGTATATCGGCAACGTCATGCTGCTGGTGCTGAACCTGCCGGCGATCGGCCTGTGGGTGCGCATGCTGCGCGTGCCGACGCCGCTGCTGTACGGCGGCATCCTGATCTTCGCGGGCCTGGGTGCGTACGGCATCCGCCAGTCGTGGTTCGACCTGCTGTTGCTGTTCGTGGTCGGCCTGCTCGGCATGGTGATGCGCCGCTTCGACTTCCCGACCGCGCCGGTGATCGTTGGCATGATCCTGGGACCGATGGCGGAGAAGCAGCTGCGCAATGCGCTGTCGATCGGCCAGGGCGACTGGAGCCTGTTCGTGCGCCAGCCGATCTCGGCCACCATCCTGGCGCTGACCGTGGCGGTGGTGGTGATCCCGCGCCTGCTGCGCTGGCATGCCGCGCGCGGCTCGGCGCATGCGCAGGCTGACAACGCGGCATGATGCGCGTTAGCATGCGGTAGTTTCCGGGGCCCGGCGCCATGGCGTGCGGGCCCTTTGCATTTCCATCCCCTTAAAACAACAAGCGCCGGCGCCTGCGCGCCAGGCTGCTGACCGATGAGTCTCGCCGCCAACCGCTGGCTGTCCGCGGTGCCCACGCTGGCACTCGGGCTGGCCGCCGCCCTGCTCTGCACCGTCCTGCATACCCCGCTGCCGTGGATGATCGGCCCGCTGCTGGCCGTCGCCTCGGCACGCATGTGGGGCGCCGACCTGCGCGCGCCGTCGCAGGCGCGCAATGCCGGGCAGTGGGTGATCGGCGCCTCGCTCGGGCTGTATTTCACGCCCGACGTGGTGGCGCGGCTGGTGGAGTTCCTGCCGTACATCGTCGCCGGTTCGCTGTTCGCGCTGGCGATGGGCGCGGGCGGCGCGCTGATGCTGCGCCGGACCACCGGGGTCGCCTTCAAGACCGCCTACTTTTCCACAGCCATCGGCGGCGCTTCCGAGATGGCCAACCTGGCCGAGCGCAACGGCGCGCGCATCGACCAGGTCGCGGCGGCGCATTCGCTGCGGGTGCTGATGGTGGTGGTGACGGTGCCGGCGATCTTCCAGTACGGCGGCATCCATGGGCTTGACACGTACATCCCCGGGCCGCGCGTGGTCAGCGCGCCGGGCTTGCTGGCGCTGGTGGCAATCACGCTGGGCGTGGCGCTGCTGGTCAGGCGCCTGAACATGCCCAACCCGTTCGTGATCGGCACGCTGCTGGCGGCCGCGGTGCTGACGGCATCGGGCATCGAGCTGTCGGCGATCCCGGCCTGGATGAGCCGCGCCGGCCAGCTGCTGATCGGGGTGTCGCTGGGCGTGCGCTTTTCGCGCGAGTTCCTGCACACCGCGCCGCGCTTCCTGTCGGGCGTGGCGCTGTACACGGTGCTGGCGCTGGTGGTGTCGGCGCTGTTCGGCTGGGCGCTGGCTGCGCTGTCGGGCGCGCACCCGGCCACCATGATCCTGGCCTCCACGCCCGGCGGCATTGCCGAGATGTGCATCACCGCCAAGGTGCTGGAGCTGGGCGTGCCGCTGGTGACGGCCTTCCATGTGATCCGGATGGCCTTCGTGGTGCTTGCCACCGGCCCCCTGTATCATTGCCTGAAGCATCGCGTCGCGCCGGGGGAGACAGCGTAAGGTCGGCCACGGTCGGCCACGGGTGCGGCCAGGAACATGGATACAAGAACGAGGACCGCCATGTCTGAAGCATCACCGCAACTTGCCCTTGCCGACATCGACGCCACGCTGGAGCGCGTGCTGGCGCCGTGGGTGCGCCAGCTCGGCCTGCGGGCCGAAGCCGTCGATGCAAAAGGCGTAACGCTGCGCCTGCCTTTCAACGAATCATTTCGCCACGCGGGTGGCGTGGTCTGCGGCCAGGTGCTGATGTCGGCGGCCGATACCGCCATGATCGTTGCCGTCGCGAGTGCGCTCGGCGGCTTCCGCCCGATGACCACGGTCTCGCTCACCACCAACTTCATGCGTCCCGTGATCGACGGCGACGTGCTGGTGCGCGCCAACGTGCTGCGCCTGGGCAAGACCGTGGTGTTCGGCGAGATCGAGCTGACCGGCACCGACGGCAAGCTCGCGGTGCAGGCCACCACCACCTACGCGCTGCTCTGATGCCAGCCAGCGCGGGCACCAGTCCCGCCCATCCCGCCAATCCCTTCGACCAGGTCGTCTTTGCCGGCGGCGGCAACCGCTGCTGGTGGCAGGCGGGCTGGTGGGACATGGTCGCGCCCGAACTGCAGCTGCGTCCGCGGGTGATCGCGGCCATCTCGGCCGGCGCGGCCACCGCGTGCATGGTCTATGCGCATGACTCGCACCAGACCATGGATTACTACCGCGAGGTGCTGTCCAACAACCGCCGCAATGCCTACTGGGGCAACCTGCTGCGCAACGAGCGCGTGTTTCCCCACTACGGTATCTACCGCACCGCGCTGCTGACGATCTTTGCCGACGGCCGCCTGGCGCAGCTTCTACAGGCGCCCGAGATCCGCATCGGCGTGGCGCATATCCCGCGCTGGAGCGGTCCGCGGCTGGCGGTGGCCGCAGGCCTGCTGGCCTACAACATCGACAAGCATGTGCTCAAGACGCTGCACCCGCGGCTGGGGCGCAAGCTTGGCTTCCGGCCCGAGTTCGTGCGCGCGCAGGACTGCGCCTCGCCTGAGCAGCTGGCCGACCTGCTGCTGCAGTCGGCGTCGACGCCGCCGTTCACGCCGGTGCTGCGCCGCGACGGCCGGCCGGTGCTCGACGGCGGCCTTGTGGATAACGTACCGGTCGATGCGCTCGACACCGCGCCGGGCAATGTGCTGGTGCTGGTGACGCGGCTCTATCCGCGCCCGCGCCGTTTCGTCATCGAGCAAGGCGGCCAGCGCCGCCTGTACCTGCAGCCCTCGGAGCGCGTGCCGATCTCGAGCTGGGACTACACCCGGCCCGATGCCATGACGCACGCCTACGAACTCGGCCGCCGCGACGGGGAAACTTTCCTGCGCGAGTGGCCGTCGATCCTGAATACCGAACTGCGGCCGGCCGCCTAGCTTCGTGTTGTGGCACCGGCCCGATCGATTGTCGATGCGGCCCGCGTGCCGCGACAGGAGGCATGGATGACCGAGCGCAAGACAACCCCCACCGCAACGCAGGGGACCAACGAACCGAGGCGTGCCCGCCAGGTCAGCGCTGCGCCACCCGTCGAGCGCGTCCCGCGCGCCCGCGGCCAGGGAGGCAAGCGCCGCAACGGCAAGGCGCGCGACGCCGACCTGGTGGTGATCGGCGGCGGCTCCGGCGGCGTGGCCTGCGCGCGGCGCGCGGCGGCGCACGGTGCGCGCGTTATCCTGGTCGAGCGCGATGCCATCGGCGGCACCTGCGTCAACCGCGGCTGCGTACCGAAGAAGATGCTGTCGTATGGCGCCTCGTGGGCAGCGATCCTGTCGGGCTGCCTGTCGCACACCGGCGGGCACGAGGACTGGCGCGACGCGATCGTGCGCGTCAATGCCGAGGTGGCGCGGCTGAACGCGGGCTACACCCAGCGCCTGCATGAATCCGGCGTGGAGATACTGCGTGGCGACGCGCGCGTCACCGCGCCCGATGAAGTCCGCGTCGGCGACGAGACCATCCATGCGCGCCGCATCCTGATCGCCACCGGCGCGCGCCCGCGCCCGCTGGACGTGCCCGGCGGCGAACTGGCGGCCAGCTCCGACGATGTCTTTACCTGGCAGACCGTGCCCGCCTCGGTCGCGGTGATCGGCGGCGGCTATATCGGCGTGGAGCTGGCATCGATCCTGTCGCGCTATGGCGTCAAGGTCGACCTGATCGTCGCCGGCGACCGGCTGCTGCGGCATTTCGACCATGAGATCGGCGCTGCGCTGGCCGAGGCGCTGACGGCGCGCGGCGTGCGCCTGCATCTGAATGCCGAAGTCCACCTGCTCAGCCAGGCCAATGGCGCGGTGGAAGTCTGCTACCGCCCCACCGACCGCCCCGGCCAGACCGAGGCCGTGCGCGCGCAGGCCGCGCTGGCGGCGATCGGGCGCATCTCCAATGTGCAGGGGCTGGGGCTGGAAGAACTCGGCCTGGCCTTTGGCGACAAGGGCGGCATCCATGTCGACAAGCAGTACCGCAGCAGCGTGCGCAAGATCTATGCGGTCGGCGATGCCACCGACGGCTTGCACCTGACGCCGGTGGCGACCGCGCAGGGCCGCTGGCTGGCCGACCGGCTGTATGGCCGGCGCGGCGAGCGTGCCGACTTCGATTTCGTGCCCACCGCGGTGTTCAGCGAACCGGCCATCGGCGCAGTCGGCATGACCGAGGCGCAGGCGATTGCCGATGCCGGCAAGCCCGAGCGCATCCGCACCGTGGTCAAGCGCTTTGTCTCGCTGGAGAACCGCTTCGGCGGCACGGCGTACCAGAGCGTGTTCAAGCTGGTGCTGAACGCGCGCAGCGGGCGCGTGCTGGGGGTGCACCTGATGGACAACGCCGCGCCGGAGATCGTGCAGGCGCTGGCGGTGGCGCTGCGCCTGGGCGTGCGTGAATCGCACCTGCAGACCACGGTGCAGCTGCATCCGACGGTGGCGGAGGAGTTGTTCGGCTGAGCGCTATTGAGCGCTACTCGGGTTCAATCACCGACCGGCAGCTTCAGCACGGCGCGCACGCCAACGCCCTGCGCGCCGTCGCCCAGCTCCACCGTGCCGCCGAAGCGCGACGCCATCTCGCGCGAGATCGCCAGCCCGAGCCCCGAGCCGGGCTCGGCGTTGCCCACGCGGCGGTAGAAGCGCGCGAAGACCTTCTCGCGCTCTTCGGCCGGGATGCCCGGCCCGTCGTCTTCCACGACCAGGCAGGCCGTTTCGTCGTTGCGGCTTGCCGACAAGGTGATCCGGCTGCCGCGCGGCGAGTACTGGATCGCGTTGTGCACCAGGTTGGCCAGCGCCTCGCGCAGCAGGGCGGGATCGGCGCGCACCGGCAGCTTCAGCCCCGGCACCGGCTCCCAGCCGAAGTCCTGCTGCTTGCCGCGCGCCAGCGGCAGGTAGTCGAGCGCCACCTGCTCGGCCACGGCGACGGCGTCGATGATGTCGATGGCGTCGCTGGCCTCGCCCGGCTGTGCATTCTCGCCATGGTGCTGGCGTACCCGCGCCAGCGCCAGCAGCTGGTTGGTCAGCCGCGCGGCCTGCTCCAGCTGCGTGACGATGCCGCCCACGGCCTCGCCCGCGGCGCGGCGCGCGGCTTCCGGATCGGGGTCGCGCAGCTGGCGCTGGGCGTATTCGGCCTGCGTCTTCAGGATTGCCAGCGGCGTGCGCAGCTGGTGCGCGGCATCGGCGATGAACTGCGCCTGCGCCTGCGCCATTGCCGCCGAGCGCGACACGTGCAGGTTGACCGCGTCGACCAGCGGCCGCACCTCGGACGGCACGCGCTCGAAGGACAGCGGCGCGAGGTCGTCGGGCGAGCGCGCCTCGACGTCGTCGCGCACGCGCTTGAGCGGGCGCAGCACGTAAGTGACGCCGCCCACCAGGATCGCGGCGCTCAGCAGGATCAGCATCAGGTCGCGCGCCAGCGCGCTGCGCCACACCGTGGCGATCAGCGCGCTGCGCGGCTCGGCGGTCTCGGCAACCTGGATGATCACGCGCATGCGCGCATCGGGCCGGTACACGGGGCGCGCCATCACGCCGATGCGCACCGCTTCGCCCAGGTACTCGGTATCGTAGAAGCGCGGCTGGTTGTTGACGAGGTTGCCGGCGGGCAGCGGCAGGTCGTCGTAGCCGGTGATGGTCTCCACCTTGCCGGCGCGCTCCAGCGACACGCGGTAGTACACATGGGTCTGCGCCGCGCTCTCGAACATTTCCATGGCGGCGTCGGGCAGCGTGAGCTGGACGCTTTCGCCGGCCATGCCGATGGCGTTGTCGATGGTGCGGATCGAGCCGTACAGCGAGCGGTCGTAGGCCCGGTTGGCGGCGTCGCGCAGCGTGCCGTAGCTGAGCCAGGTGTCGATCGCCATCATCGCCGCCAGCGCCGGCACCAGCAGCAACAGCAGCTGGCGGCGCAGGCTGCCGCGCCGCCACAGCAGTATGGGATGGCGCGGACCCATGCGCATATTCCCTGCCATCCAGCGCATGTCAGCGCCCGGCCTCGGGCTCCAGCAGGTAGCCGAAGCCGCGCAGCGTGACGATGGTGACGCCGTGCCCGGCCAGCTTTTTGCGCAGCCGGTAGACCAGCACTTCGATCGCGTCGGGGGAGACGTCGGCGTCGAGCGAGAACACCTTGTCGAGCAGCTGCGCCTTGGTCAGCGGCTGGCCGCTGCGCGCCAGCAGCGCGCCCAGCAGCGTCGATTCGCGCGGCGTCAGCGCCAGCGGCTGGCCATCGAGCGTAAAGCTGCGCGTCTCGCCGTCGAACACCAGCGTGCCGCATTGCAGGCGCGGGTGCGCGCGGCCGCGGCTGCGGCGGATCAGCGCCAGCAGCCGCGCTTCCAGCTCGGCGATGGCGAAGGGCTTGGGCAGGTAGTCGTCGGCGCCGAGGTTGAGGCCGCGCACGCGTTCGTCGAGCGTGTCCTGCGCGGTCAGGATCAGCACCGGGGTGCGGTCGTCGCGCCCGCGCATCGACTTGAGCACGGCCAGCCCGTCCTTGCCGGGCAGGCGCAGGTCGAGCACGACCGCGTCGTATTCCTCGGCCTGCAGCCGTGCCTCGGCCTGCAGGCCGTCGGCGACGTGCTCGATCACGAAGCCGCCCTGCTCCAGTGCGCGGGCGACCCAGCGTGCCAGTTCGACTTCATCCTCCACCAGCAGGATGCGCATGCCGGTTCTCCTCCTCTGCCGGTTCTTGCATGGCGGCCCCGGCGCTATGGTGCGCCGGCCGCGGGCGCCTATAATAACCCCGCCCCGCCTGTCCCGGCGCGCCTGCTGCAGGGCCGCCCTCCAGTTCCCGATCACCGTGTCCAAGCGTCCGCCCCAGCAGTCCGCTTCCATGCCGCCCGCGGCGCATGGGTCGCCCGCCCTTCCCGCATCACGTCACGCATCACACCCGTCACCCGCCTCACCGCAGCGCCGCCGGCTGGCCGGTGCCGCGCTGCTTGCCGGGACTTCGCTGTCATTGCCGCTGCAGGCCCAGTCCATGCTGCCGGCGCCGCCGCCGGGCTATCCGTCGGGGTATGACGCCACCATCGCCCGCGCGCTGCGCGAAGGCGAGGTGGTGGTCTATGCCTCGACCGACCTGGAAGTGGCGCAGCCGCTGATCACGGCGTTCGAGACGCGCTATCCCGGCATCCGGGTGCGCTATGAAGACCTGAACACCGTCGACCTGAACCAGCGCTTCCTCGCCGAAACCGCCGCGCTGGGCAGCGGCCGCCCGGCGCCGGGCGCGCGCTATGCCGACGTGCTGTGGAGCACCGCCATGGACCTGCAGATCAAGCTGGTCAACGACGGCAACGCGCAGCGCTACGCCTCGCCGGAGCGCGCCGGCCTGCCCGGCTGGGCGGTTTGGCGCGACGAGGCCTGGGGCACCACCTTCGAGCCCGCGGTGATCGTCTACAACCGCCACCACTTCGCCGGCATGCGCGCGCCGCGCAGCCGCACCGGGCTGGCGCGGCTGCTGCAGGAGAACGCGCCGCGCTGGCGCGGCAAGGTGGTGACGTATGACGTGGAGCGCTCCGGCGTGGGCTACCTGCTGGCGCAGCAGGACGCGCGCATGGGCAGCGAGTTCTGGTACCTGGCGCAGGCGCTGGGGCGCGCCGGGGTGCAGCTGTCGTCGTCGACCGCGGAGATGGTCGAGCGCATCGCCAGCGGCGAGCTGGTGATGGGGTACAACCTGCTGGGTTCCTACGCGCTGTCGCTGATGGAGCGCGGCGCGGCGATCGACGTGATCGCGCCGCGCGACTACACGCTGGTGATGTCGCGGGTGGCGTTTATCGCCAGGCGCGCGCCGCGGCCCAATGCGGCGCGGCTGTGGCTGGATTTCCTGCTGTCGCGCGAGGGCCAGGCGCTGCTGGCCAAGTCGACCACGCAGCTCTATACCATCCGCACCGATACCGACAGCGTGCACACCGCCGCGGCGCTGTCGGAGCGCCTGGGCTACGCGCTCAAGCCGATCAGCGTGGGGCCGGGCCTGCTGGCCGCGCAGGACACCCTGCGCAAGCGCGCCTTCCTGGCGCGCTGGCACGAAGCGGTGCGCGGCTAGCACCCAGGCCGGTTTCGGGGAGCCAGGGGAGTCAGGAGATCAGGGCACCAGGTCGCTGGTGTCCAGGCCCGCGGCTTCCTTCTGGCAGGCCTGCTCGCACAGCGTCGACAGTTCGTCGTCGAGCTGCGCCATCGGGCGCGGCACGTAGCCGAGCCGCAGCGCGGGGGACAATCTCAGGGTATCGATGAAGGCATCCGCCATGCGCTCGGCGTTGGCGTCGAGGTCGAAGTCCTCGGGTGAGAACAGCCAGTGCGCCAGCACGCCGCCGATGCAGGCGTGGAACGCATTGACGGCGAGATCGAGGTCGAGGTCGGCCGGCAGCTGCCCGCGCTCGCGCGCCAGGCGCAGGTGCTCGCGGATCTTGACCAGGCCTTCCTTGTGCGACTGGCGCTGGCGCTCGAAGATGGCTCCGTTGTCCTGCACCATCTCGCACTTGTGGAAGATGATCTCGAACACGCGGCGCAGGCGTGGGTTCACCACGGTCTGGCGCATCACGTAGGCGCAGATGTCGCGCACGCCCCCAAGGGGGTCTTCCTGGCGCGCGATCCGCTCCGGATCGCACAGCGCTTCCACCGGCAGGTGCACGCGGTCGCACATGGCGGCGAACACATCGCTCTTGTTCTTGAAGTGCCAGTAAATCGCGCCGCGCGTGACCCCCGCCGCCTCGGCGATGTCGGCCAGCGACGGCCGTGCCACGCCGCGGGCGTGGAACACGGTTTCGGCCGCGTCGAGAATCCGGTGGCGCGTCTCTAGCGCCTCTTCCTTGGTGCGTCTGACCATGTCTGTCTCATATGCCGGAGGCGCATGGACACGGTGTCCACGGTCCGGCGTGTTGAATCTCCCCGGTGCCGCGCAAGGTGCGCGGCGGGTCGTTGTCGTCACATGGCTATGTTGTCGCAAGCCCTTGGGTCCGACAGGACGGCGCGCATCCTAACCCGAGTCGGCGGTTTGCGCCGGATACCGGATCAGGTTGGCCGGCTTTTCGCTGGGATCCGATGGTTCGCATCGGACCCGCCCGGCGTGATGTGAAAGCCCCTGCTGATGAATCGACTTTAACATACATGCTTGAATGTATATATAATACGCGCTCGCCCGGCTTTCGGCCAGCCGCCCCCTGTGACATAGCCAGCACCCTGGGCGACTCCTTGCGCAGGCCAGCCGGACGGCAATCCAGTCGTCATATAAAAGCCACCGTTCGTCGTATTCGTCACCGCGCCGACGCGATTTGTGGCTAGCATCACGCTTTTATCCGCTGCAAATATTGCGGCGGGCTGCGTCGTTTTCGCTTTCCTGAGATGTCAGGCCGGGGCGATGCGGCAGATCTCAAATTGCCATCATGGGGTTATCGATGAGGAAGTCCCAACATATCAGTCGCGTTGCCACTTTTGCAGCCGCTGCGCTGTCGGCGCTGGCGCTCACTGCCTGCGGCGACAAGAAGGCCGAGGGCGGTGCCCCGCCCCCGCCGGAAGTGGGCGTGGTCACCGTGACGCCGTCGCCGGTCGCCGTCGTCAATGAACTGCCGGGCCGCCTGGAAGGCGTGCGCACGGCCGAAGTGCGCGCTCGCGTCGAAGGCATCGTGCTGTCGCGCAACTACACCGAGGGCGGCGAAGTGAAGGCCGGCCAAGTGATGTTCCGCATCGACCCGGCGCCCTACCAGGCCGAACTGTCGTCGGCCCAGGCCGCGCTGCAGCGCGCCGAGGCCAACGCCGTCACTGCGAGGCTGAAGGCCGAGCGCTACAAGCCGCTGGTGGCCGTCAACGCGGTCAGCAAGCAGGAATACGACGACGCCGTGGCCGCCGCCGGCCAGGCCAACGCCGACGTGGCATCGGCCAGGGCCGCCGTGCGCACCGCCCAGATCAACCTGGGCTACACCACCGTGACCGCGCCGATCAGCGGCCGCGCCGGCCGTGCGCTGGTGACCGAGGGCGCGCTGGTGGGCAAGGGCGAGGCGACCAAGCTGGCGCTGGTGGAGCAGGTCGACCCGATGTGGGTCACCTTCACCCAGCCGGCCTCGGAAGTCACGCGCCTGCGACGCGCCATCGAGTCGGGCGCCGTCAAGGGCGTCAACGGCGGCGCCAACGTGCACCTGTACGTGGAAGACGGCCGCGAGTACGAGCACACCGGCAAGCTGCTGTTCTCGGACATGACGGTCGACCCGACCACCGGCGCGATCACGCTGCGCGCGCAGTTCCCCAATCCGAAGCGCGAGCTGCTGTCGGGCACCTTCGTGCGCGTGAAGATCGAGCAGGGCGTGGATGAGAACGCGCTGACCGTGCCGCAGCGGGCGCTGATCCGCGGCGCGCAGGGCGCCACCGTGCTGGTCGTTGGCAACGACGGCAACGTCGCCTCCGTGCCGGTCAAGGCGCCGCAGGCCATCGGCGACCGCTGGATCGTGACCGAAGGCCTGAAGGGCGGCGAGAAGGTGATCGTCGAGGGCCTGCAGAAGGTCAAGGTCGGCGCGCCGGCCAGGCCGGTGCCGTTCGTGCAGGCGGGTGCCTCGGCGCCGGCCGCCATGCCGGCTGCGGCTTCTGCTGCCCCGGCCTCGGCCCCCAAGGCCGAAGCGAAGCAGGAAGCGAAGGCCGAGGGCAAGCAAGGCTGAAACCGCCGCGCCGCGGCGGCTGAAGCCAGCCGCCGCGGCACACAGGGCTAGACAAAGAGGGAGCCAGTCTTATGGCCAAGTTTTTTATCGACCGGCCGGTGTTCGCGTGGGTGCTCGCGCTGATCATCGTGCTGGGCGGGATATTGTCGATCATGCAGTTGCCGATCGCGCAATACCCGAACATCGCCCCGCCTACGATCTCGGTCACGGCCACCTATCCGGGTGCGTCGGCCAAGACGCTGGAGGATTCCGTCACTTCGGTGATCGAGCAGGAGCTTAACGGCGCCCCCAACCTGCTCTACTACAACTCGACCAGCGAATCGACCGGCCTGGCGACGATCACCATCGCGTTCGCGCCGGGCTCCAACGTCGACCTGAACTCGGTCGAGGTGCAGAACCGCCTCAAGCGCGTGGAAGCGCGCCTGCCGGCGGAGGTGCGCCAGCAGGGCGTGCGCGTGGACAAGGCCGGGAACAACTACATGATGTTCCTGACCGTGTCGTCCAAGTCCGGCACGGCCAGCGCGATCCAGCTCGGCAACTATGTCTCGGCGCAGGTGATCGACTCGATCCGCCGCGTGCCGGGCGTGGGCCAGGCCGACCTGTTCGGCACCGAGTACGCCATGCGCATCTGGCTGGACCCGTCCAAGCTGACCGGCTACAACCTGACGCCGCTGGACGTGACCGCCGCGGTGAGCGAGCAGAACGTGCAGGTCGCCGTGGGCGAACTGGGCGGCACGCCCTCGCCCAAGGGCACCGAGCTGAACGCCACCGTCACCACCGAAAGCCGGCTGTCCACGCCCGAGCAGTTCGGCAACATCCTGCTGCGCACCAACCCCGACGGTTCGTCGGTGCGCATCAAGGATGTGGGCCGCGTGGAACTGGGCGGCGCCGACTACTCGACGCTGGCCCGCACCAACGGCAAGCCGTCGGCGGCCATCGCCATCAAGCTGGCCCCGACCGGCAACGCGCTGGCCACGGCCACCGCGGTGCGCGCCAAGATGGAAGAGCTGTCGAAGACCTTCCCGGCTGACTACCAGTACACGGTGCCTTACGACACCTCGGCCTTCGTCAAGATCTCGATCGAGGAAGTGATCAAGACGCTGCTGGAAGCCGTGGTGCTGGTGTTCCTGGTGATGTACCTGTTCCTGCAGAACTTCCGCGCCACCATCATCCCGACGCTGGTGGTGCCGATCGCGCTGCTGGGTACGTTCGGCGCGCTGCTGGCGTTCGGCTTCTCGATCAACGTGCTGACCATGTTCGGCATGGTGCTGGCGATCGGTATCCTGGTGGACGATGCCATCGTGGTGGTGGAAAACGTCGAGCGGATCATGAGCGAGGAAGGACTCTCGCCACGCGAAGCGACACGCAAGGCCATGGGCCAGATCACCGGCGCCATCGTCGGCATCACGCTGGTGCTGACCGCGGTGTTCATCCCGATGGCATTCTTCTCGGGCTCGGTGGGCAACATCTACCGCCAGTTCTCGCTGTCGCTGATCGCCTCGATGGCGTTCTCGGCGCTGCTGGCGCTGACGCTGACCCCGGCGCTGTGCGCGACGCTGCTCAAGCCGGTGGAAGCCGGCCATCACCATGAGAAGAAGGGTTTCTTCGGCTGGTTCAACCGCACTTTCGCTACCGCGTCGACCGGCTACCAGGGCGTGGTCGCGCGCATCCTCAAGCGCACCGGCCGCTACCTGATCATCTACGCGCTGATCATCGCCGGCGTGGTGGTGCTGTTCAAGCGCCTGCCGTCGTCGTTCCTGCCCGATGAAGACCAGGGCTACATGATCACGGTGGTGCAGCTGCCCAACGGCGCCACGCAGGACCGTACCATCGGCGTGCTCAAGCAGATCGAGGACTACTACCTGCAGAAGGAAAGCAAGGTGGTGGACCAGATGATCACGGTGGCGGGCTTCTCCTTCTTCGGCCGCGGCCAGAACGGCGGTATCGCGTTCGTGCGCCTGAAGGACTGGAAGGAGCGCACCGGCGACGGCGAGAACGCGCAGGCGCTGGTGGGCCGTGCCTTCGGCGCGCTGTCGTTCATCAAGGACGCGATCATCTTCCCGCTCAATCCGCCGGCGATCGCCGAGCTGGGCAACTCCTCGGGCTTCGACTTCCGCCTGCAGGACCGCACCGGCCAGGGCCACGCCAAGCTGATGGAAGCGCGCAACATGATGCTCGGCATGGCCGCGCAGAACCCGGTGCTGATGGGCGTGCGCCCCGAAGGCCAGGAAGACGCGCCGCAGCTGCAGATCGACATCGACCGCGAGAAGGCGCGAGCGCTGGGCGTGTCGGTGGCCGAGATCAACTCGACGCTGTCGATCGCGTTCGGCTCCAGCTACGTCAACGACTTCATCTATGAAGGCCGGGTGCGCAAGGTGATCGTGCAGGCCGACGGCGCCGACCGCCGCCTGCCGGATGACCTGACCAAGCTGCGCGTGAAGAACAGCAACGGCGACATGGTGGCGTTCGCGGCGTTTGCGACGTCCAGGTGGATCATGGGCTCGCCGCGCCTGGAGCGCTACAACGGCATGCCGGCGGTGAAGATCGCGGGCCAGGCCGCGCCGGGACGCAGTACCGGCGAAGCCATGCGCGCGATGGAAGAGAACTTCGCCAAGCTGCCGCCGGGCTTCGGTTTCGAGTGGTCGGGCCAGTCGTATGAAGAGCGCCTGGCCGGCTCGCAGGAACCGATCCTGTACACGCTGTCGCTGATCATCGTGTTCCTGTGCCTGGCCGCGCTGTACGAGAGCTGGTCGATCCCGTTCTCGGTGCTGCTGGTGGTGCCGCTGGGCGTGCTCGGCGCGCTGCTGGGCGTGACGCTGCGCGGCATGCCCAACGATGTGTACTTCAAGGTGGGCCTGATCGCCACGATCGGCCTGTCGGCGAAGAACGCCATCCTGATCGTGGAATTCGCCAAGGACCTGCAGGCGCAAGGCAAGGGCCTGGTCGAAGCCACGCTGGAAGCGGTGCACTTGCGGTTCCGCCCGATCCTGATGACGTCGATGGCATTCATCCTGGGCGTGCTGCCGCTGGCGATCGCCACCGGCGCGGGCTCGGGCAGCCAGCGCGCGATCGGTACCGGCGTGATGGGCGGAATGATCACGGCCACGGTGCTGGCGATTTTCCTGGTGCCGGTCTTCTTCGTGGTGGTGCGCAAGCGCTTCAAGGGCAGCCAGCGCCAGCGCATGCTGGACAAGAAGTGGCATGACCCGCAAGAGGAAATCTGACATGACCAAGACCCTGACCACACTGCTGCTGGTGGCCGGCGTTCTGACCGGGTGCACGCTGGCACCCCACTATGACCGCCCCGCCCCGCCGGTGGCAGACAGCTTCCCGGTGGCACCGGAGGGCTATGCCACCGCCGAGGTGAAGAGCGGCGAGACCCGCCGCGCCACCGACATCGGCTGGCGCGAGTTTTTCCGCGACCCGCGCCTGCAGGCGCTGATCGCCACCTCGCTGGATAACAACCGCGACCTGCGCCAGGCCGCGCTGCGCATCGAGGAAGCGCGCGCCACGTACCAGGTGCAGCGCGCCGACCTGCTGCCCACGGTGAACGTGGAAGGCGGCTATACGCGGGCCCGCACCACCCCGGCCGAGGCGGCCACCGTGCTGGGCCAGCCAGGGGTGACCGAGGTCTACCGGGTCGGCCTGGGCATCTCGTCGTACGAGCTCGATTTCTTCGGGCGCGTGCGCAGCCTGTCCAACGCCGCGCTGGCGCAGTACTTCGCCACCGAAGAAGCGCACCGCTCGGCGTATATCTCGCTGGTGTCGGAAGTCGCCAAGGCCTACCTGGCCGAGCGCTCCTTTGCCGAGCAGTACGAGCTGGCACGCAACACGCTGCAGGCGCGCGAAAGCACCTACGGGCTGGCCAAGAAGCGCTTTGACGCCGGCGCCACCTCGGCGCTGGACCTGCGCGACAACGAATCGCTGGTGGCGCAGGCACGCGTCTCCGCGGCGCAGCTGGCACGCCAGCGCGCGCAGGCGCAGAACGCGCTCGAAGTGCTGGTGGGCAAGCCCATCGGCACCATCGAGAACCTGCCCGAGCCGATGCGGCTGTCGGACGAGCGCATCATCAGCGATATCCCGGCGGGCCTGCCGTCGGAGCTGCTGGAGCAGCGTCCCGATATCCGGCAGGCCGAGCAGCAGCTGCTGTCGGCCAACGCCAATATCGGCGCGGCGCGCGCCGCGTTCTTCCCGCGCATCTCGCTGACCACCAGCGTGGGCACCATCAGCCCGACGTTCTCGGGGCTGTTCGATGCCGGCACACGCGCATGGTCGTTCGCGCCGCAGCTGACGCTGCCGATCTTCGACTATGGCCGCAACCTGTCGAACCTGGACCTGGCCAACGTGCGCAAGAACATCCAGATCGCCAACTACGAGAAGACCATCCAGACGGCCTTCGCGGAAGTGGCCGATGCGCTGGTGGCGCGCGGCACGCTGGAAGACCAGGTCACCGGCCAGGAACAGGTGCGCGATGCCGAAGCCGCGCGCTACGAGCTGTCGCGCCTGCGCTTTCGCAGCGGCGTGGCCAGCTACCTGGATGAGCTCGACGCGCAGCGCCAGCTGTTCACCGCGGAGCAGGCGCTGATCCAGGCGCGGCAGCTGCGGCTGAACAACGCGATCGACCTGTATCGCGCGCTGGGCGGCGGGTTGAAGGCGGACAGCGCGGTGGCGCAGCAGGCAGCGCCAGCGGCGCAGCAACCGGTGACGCAGTAACGCTCACTGCCGGTTTGCTCCCCTCTCCCACAAGCGGAACAAGCGGGAGGGGGAGCAAGCAGCTCAAGCGAAGAAACCAGTGGCAGCGCCACTGGTTTTTTTTCGCCTGCATCACAGCGGCGCCGATCCATCATGCCGTGATATTTCGAGCCAGCGCATCTGCATTCTGTGCCGTCAGCGCAAACACCGACAACTGCGGATTGGCCCCCACGCTGGTCGGAAAGACCGAACCGTCGAACACCGACAGGTTCTCCAGCTGGTGGTGGCGCCCGTGGCTGTCCACCACGCCGCGGCGGGCGTCGTCGCTCATGCCGCAGCCGCCCATCAGGTGCGCGGTGAAGAGCGCCGTGCGGAACGGCTTGAGCGGCAGCTTCGCGATCGCGTCGCGCGCTTCTGGCCAGCTGCGGTAGTCGGTGGCGTCCAGGTGGGCCGGCCGCACCTTGACCGCGCCGGCGGCGAACTGCGCCTGTGCCATGCTCAGCCAGGCGCGGCGCACGCCGTCCCAGGCGTAGTCGCTCATCTCGTAGTCGAGTAGCGGGCTGCCGTCGGGGGCCAGCCGCACGCGCCCGCCCTCGCTCTGCGGCACGAAGCCGTCGCGCAGCAGCGCCAGCATGGCGTTGGTATTGGGCAGCTGCGCGATATCGCGCCGCAGCGCGTCGCCCATGCCGTTGAGCACGCCGGCGCTGATGCCGGGGAACAGCGGCGGCACCTCCAGCTTGTAGCCCATCGGGCCGGTGGCGCCGTTGGCCCACTGGAAGTGGTCGGAGGCGACCGACTGCGGCGCGCCATAATAGGGATCGATTTTCTCCGGCATGACTGCGACACTGATATTCACCGGATGGATGAACGTGCGCACGCCCAGCCGCCCATGCGGGTCCGGCACGCGCGAGCGCAGCAGCAGCGCCGGTGTGTTGATAGCGCCGCCGGCGACTACCACGTGCCGCGCGCGCACGGTCACGCCCACGCCGGTGGGCGTATAACCGTCTGCGCCGAGCGCTTCGCCGATGACCGCTTGCACGCGCTGCCCGTCGTGTCCGAGCGTGCGCACCCGCACCCGGTGCACCAGCGTCGCGCCTGCGGCCAGCGCCGCCGGGATGGTCGATACCAGCATCGACTGCTTGGCATTGACCGGGCAGCCGAAGCCGCAGTAGCCCGAGTTCCAGCAGCCCTTCACGTTGCGCGGGATGACGTGCCACTCCCAGCCCAGCTTTTCGCAGCCGCGGCGCAGCACGTCGTTGTTGGGATTCGGCGCCATGGCCCAGGGCGCGATGCCCAGGCGCGCTTCCACCTGCGCGAACCACGGCGCCATGTCGGCCTCGGCGTGGCCGCTGACGGCATGGTGCCCGGCCCAGTGCGCCAGCGTCTGCGGCGGCGTGCGGAAGCTGGACGACCAGTTCACCGTGGTGCTGCCGCCGACGGCGCGGCCCTGCAGGATGGCGATGGCGCCATCGGCGGTGGTGCGCGCCGCGGCCTCCTGGTACAGCTCGCGGTAGGCACGGTTCTCGTCCATGTCGCGGAAGCTGTCGGAGGTGCGCAGCGCGCCTTCTTCCAGCAGCACCACGCGCAGCCCGGCGCGGCTCAGCGTTTCGGCGCTGATGCCGCCGCCCGCGCCGCTGCCGACGATGACAACGTCCGCGTCGAGCGTGCGGGAGGCGGTGAAGGTGGCGGCATCCAGCACCTTCCAGCCGGCGGCGATGCCGGCATCGTAGAGATTGTCGATGGCCATGTCTGTATTCAGGCGTGCAGCGCCTTGTAGACCGGCGCATTGGGGCCGGGATAACCGCTGCCGGCCCAGGCGGCGGGCAGCACGTAGTAGCTCACGCTGGCGAGCTTGACCAGCACCACCGCGCCGGCATTGAGCGTGGCCAGCCGGCTGGCGCGCCAGCGTTCCAGGAAGGCCTGGACCTGTTCCGGCGTGGTGGCGTCCCAGGACTGGCGGATGCCGGCCAGCGCCCAGCGCAGCGGCGTGCTGGCGAGCAGGCCGAACAGCTTGCGCAGCTCAGCCTGCGCGCCGGCGTTCATCGCGGCGCAGCTGGTGTCGATATTGCGCAGTGTCTCCTGCACCAGGGCCTCGCGCCGCGGCGGCGGCGCCTCGGCGAGTTCGGTGACGACGGCGGGCAGCAACGCGCGGAACATGGCCACGTCGTCGGGCCGCAGCCAGGCCATGCCGGCCTGCGGCGCGGCATCGGCCGCGCTGCATCCGGCCAGCGACGGCACCAGCGCGGTACACGCCAGCGCGGCCGAGAAGCCGAGTCCGACCTTGAGGAAGCCGCGGCGCGAGAGAGCGTGTAGCGCGTGCAGCGCCTCGGCGCCGGCATCTGCGCGCCGGTGTGGCGCAGGTTGGGAATGCGGGGGCATGGGGTGTCTCCTGTGCGTCGGTGTTGTTGTCGGGGCGGGATGACTCCGCATTGACGCTACCTGTAGTTTGGATAAAGATCGGAGCCCCGTCTTGATTCCGCATGACAGGTGAATTGATGCCACGCGCCAACCCGACCGCCGGCGGTGCCACGGTATCCGGCACCGTGTCGCTCGCTTACCTTCGCGCCGTGCTTGACCACGGCGAACGCCAGGGCATTGCCGCCGCCGACCAGCTGCGCGCCGTCGGCGTGGCGGCCGGCATCCTCGGCGCCACCGGTGCGCCGATCGCCACGCGCATCCCGGGTGCCGCCTACCTTGCGCTGCTGGACTGGCTCGGCGAGGCCACCGGCGATCCGCATGTCGGGCTGCGTGCCGGGGCCGCCTTCGTGCCGCGCCACTATGCCGAGATGGGCTATGTGGTGCTGACCACGCCGACCGTGCGCGACGCCATCCTGCAGGGCATACGCTATGAGGTGCTGGCCAACGATATCGGCCGCACCCGCCTGGTCGAAGCGCCGGGCATGGCGTGCATGACCTGGACCGCGCAGCACGGCCCGCTGTCGCGCCACGCGCATGAGCTGCACATGGCCACCTGGTCGGTGTTCGCGCGCTGGCTGATCGGCGAGCGCTACTTCGCCACGCAGGTTGAATTCCCGCACCCCGCGCCGGCCGACACCAGCCTGCATGCCGAGGTGTTCGGCTGCCCGGTCGCCTTTGGCACCGGGCGCCATGCCATGCATATCGACCCGGCGCTGCTGGCGCTGCCTTCGCTGCAGGCCGATGCCGGCATGCAGGCGCAGATGACGCGCATCGCCGACTCTCAGTTGCAGCTTTGCGTCCCCGCCGGCGCCGACGAGCTGGCGCAGGCGCGTGCCTATATCAGCGCCCGCCTGCAGGACGGCGAGCTGCCCATCGCCGACGTGGCCGCGCACCTGCGGCTGCCCGTGCGCACGCTGCAGCGCCGCCTGCAGGCGCAGGGCATCAGTTATTCACAGCTTGTGGATAACGTGCGGCGCGCGCTGGCCGAGCAATACCTGGCCGATCCCGCGGTCAGCCTGGCGCAGTGCGCGCTGCGGCTGGGGTATTCCGAGCAGAGCGCATTCACGCACGCGTTCAAGCGCTGGACCGGCGAGACGCCGCACGGCTGGCGCCGCCGGGTCGCGCAGGCGTAGCAAAACCCGTGCTGGTTTTGCCGATAATGAGGGCAGACCAACCCCACCCGCCCGCCTTCCATGCATATCCGCTGGCTCGAAGATTTCGTCTGCCTGGCGCAGGCCGGCAGCCTGGCGCGCGCCGCCGAGCTGCGCAACGTGACCCCGCCCGCGTTCGGCCGGCGCATGCAGGCCGTGGAAGTGTGGGCCGGCGCCCCGCTGATCGACCGCAGCGTGTTCCCGGTGCGCCTGACCGCCGAGGGCCGGCTGTTCCTGGAAGCCGCGCAGGGCGCGCTGCGCACGCTCGATGAAACGCGGCTGGCACTGCGCGCCGCGCACCGGGCCGACGCCAGCACCGTGACCATCGCCACCGGCAAGACGCTGGCGCGCTCGATGGTGCCGGCGTGGCTGTCCGGCCTGCGCGAGACGCTGCGCGGCGACCCCGCCGCGGCAGGCTTCCGCACGCGGCTGTCGACCTTCCCCATGCACGACGCGCTGGCGATGTTTGCCGAGGGCGATGCCGACTTCCTGCTGTGCTACAGCCCGCCCGACCTGCCGGTGATGCTGGACGACGCGCGCTACCAGTTCCACCTGGCCGGCGTGGAGCGGCTGGTGTGCGTCAGCGCCGCCGACGCGCACGGCGCACCGCTGCACCGGCTGCGCACCGGCAAGGCAGCGAAGGAAAAGCCGGTGCCGATGATCGCCTATGCCGAGACGCTGACGCTGGGGCGCATGGTCAACCAGGAGATCGCGCGCCGCAAGCTGGCGCCGCGGCTGGACGTGATCGCGGTCAGCGACTTTGCCGAGTCGGTGCATGAAATGGTGCGGCAGCGCATGGGGCTGGCGTGGCTGCCCGCGCGGCTCATTGCCGACGACCTGCACGCGGGCCGGCTGGTGCGCGCGATCGGCGCCACTGCTGCGGGGGCCGACGATGGCGGCGACCTTGCCCTCGATATCCGCCTGTACCGCCCGCGCGCGCCGATGCGGCCGCTGGCCGAGGCGTTCTGGCGCGCCGCGGTGGCGGCGCCGCGCTAGCTGCGGCCATTGCCGAATCGGCAACCCCACTTGCCAAAGCCGCATGCCGGCCGGGCCGCGCGCTCTCTAACATCCGGTCACAACATAGATTCCGGAAACCCCAGAGACAAGACCATGAAGACCATCCTGCGCGCGGCCGCTGCCGCACTCTGCCTTGCCACCGCCACCGGCGGCGCCTTTGCCGGCACCTGGCCCGCCAAGCCGATCACGCTGGTGGTGGGCTATACCGCCGGCGGCAGCGTCGACCTCGTCGCCCGCACCATTGCGCCGGAGCTGGGCAAGCGCCTGGGCCAGAGCGTGGTTATCGAAAACCTGGGCGGCGCCGGCGGCACCATCGGCGCGTCCAAGGTGGTCAAGGCCGAGGCAGATGGCTACACCCTGCTGATGGGATCCGGCAGCGAGGTCTCGATCGCTCGCCTGACCAACCCGGCCGTGCGCTACGACGGCGAGAAGGACCTGGCGCCCGTGACCTTCGTCGGCACCCAGCCGATGGTGCTGGTCGGCAAGCCGGGCCTGCCGGCGAAGAACGCCGCCGAGCTGATCGCGCTGGCCAAGGCGCAGCCGGGCAAGCTGTCGTATGCGTCGTCGGGCGTGGGCACGCCGCTGAACCTGGCCGGCGAGCTGATCAAGCAGCAGGGCAACGTCAATATCACGCACGTGCCGTACAAGGGCGCATCGGCCATGGCCACCGACCTGCTCGGCGGCCAGATCGACCTGGCGGTGATGGTGCTGTCGTCGGCGCTGCCGCATATCCAGGCGGGCCGCGTGCAGGCCTATGGTGTGACCGGCGCCAAGCGCGCCGCGGTGGCGCCGAACGTGCCGGCATTGGCGGAGACGCCGGCGTTGAAGGGCGTCGATATGGGGGTGTGGTTCGGTCTGATGGGGCCGGCCAACCTGCCCAAGCCGGTAGTGGAGCGGCTGAACAACGAGATGCAAGCCGTGCTGGCGCTGCCGGATGTGAAGAAGAAGCTGGCCGAGGCTGGTGTGGAAGTGACGCCGGGCAATCCTTCGCAGTTCGGCAGCTTTATCAAGCGCGAGACGGGGCGCTACCGGACGATTGTGCAGACGGCTGGGATTCGTGAGTGAGGGATGGGGTGTCGGTGCTGCCAGCGCCTGCCAGTACCCACGACACACCAAATAGAAACGACCCGCCAGGCACCGATCCAATGCGCACCCCTGTGAGCACCTGATTTCCATGACCCACCCCGCCCACCTCGACGCCTACCCCGTCGACGTCGCCTTCCCCGACATCCGCCCCTACGCCCCCGGCAACAGCGGCATCCCCTACCTGTACTCCTTCGACAGCGGCCAGCCCGGCCCGCACGTGATGGTCAACGCCCTGACCCACGGCAACGAGGTCTGCGGCGCCATCGCCGTCAAGGCATTGCTCGACCACCACCTGCGCCCGCGCCGCGGCCGCCTGACGCTGGCCTTCGCCAACGTCGATGCCTATCACAGCTTCGACCCGGCCCGGCCCGACGCCTCGCGCTTCGTCGACCAGGACTTCAACCGCGTCTGGACCGCCGGCACTTTGGACGACACCAGCCGCGATTCCTCCGAGCTGCGCCGCGCGCGCGCCATGCGCCCGGTGATCGACACCGTCGACCTGTTGCTCGACCTGCATTCGATGCATGAGAAAAGCCGCCCGCTGATCGTCTCGGGCCCGCTCGACAAGGGCATCGCCCTGTCGCGCGCGCTGGGCGCGCCGGCCGACGTGATCGTCGACGAAGGCCATCCCGAAGGCCGCCGCATGCGCGACTACGACGGCTTTGGCGATCCCGCCAGCCCGCGCAATGCGCTGCTGATCGAATGCGGCCAGCACTGGGAGCCGGCTGCCGTGACGGTGGCGCAGGACAGCACCGCGCGCTTCCTGATGCACGCCGGCGTGGTCGACGCCGCCGACCTGCCCGCCGGCTGGCTGCAGCCGCTGCCCGCCGCGCAGCGGGTGGTACGCGTGACCGAGCCGGTGGTCGCCACCGGCATGGATTTCCGCTTTGCCGGCCCCTATACCGGCCTGGAGACCTTTGCCGACGCCGGCGCGGTCATCGGCTGGCGCGACGGCGAGCCGGTGGTGACGCCGTATCCCGACTGCGTGCTGGTGATGCCTTCGCTGCGCCAGCTTCGCCCCGGCGTGACCGTGGTGCGGCTGGGCCGGCTCGAACGCTGAGCCGGGTTGGAAGGTCAGGGTCTGCCTGATCAGGCTCCCGCCGTCGGTGCCGGCAATGTGCCCGCCGACGGCGCCGGCGGCGGCAGCATGCCCGGGAACAGCTGCTCGACCAGCTCGTTCAGCTTGGACGCCGGGTCCACGAGATTGCTCAGGTTGAGCCCGCCCGCGCTGCGGTTGGCGCTGTAGATCGCCTTGCCGACGCGGTCGCCCTGGCGAAAGACTGTGATGTCCACGCTGTCCAGGTATGACGTCCAGAACCAGGCGCTGCGCGCGCTGTAATACGCCACCATCGGGCACGCCATCGCCGACGCTGCCTCGGCCTGCAGCATCTTCACTTCGAAGTTGCGGTGTTCCAGCGAGGCACGGAAGGCCTCGACATAGTTGTTGCCGCTCACCGGGTTCACCACCACGCACAGCAGCATGCCGTTGGCGCCGTAGTCGCCGCGCGGGCCGCCGCCGGCGGGCACCTGGAACGCGGTATTGGGATCGGAGCGGTCGGGGCGGTCGACCGGGGTCACGGCCTGGTAGGTCGAGCAGCCGCACAGCAGCAGGCCGACGCTGGCGGCCAGCAGGGCTTTGTTCATGGGAATCCTGGATGGCTTGGGGCACTGCCGCCGGCGCGCAATGCGGGCAGCGTGCCTTCACACTGTAGGCGCTGCCGGCGCCGGCCAATTCCCGGAACAGAGACGCAAAACCGGCGCTGCTGCGCCGGCGTGGCGCGTCAGCCGCCCGCCCCGCCTTGCGCGAGCCGGCCCACCAGGATCAGGCAGAACGCAGCCAGGCACAGCCCGACCACCGCGACCTGCAGCCGCGTCACGGGCCGGCCGCCCAGCAGGGTCTCGCTAAGCCAGCGCGGCGAAGCCAGGCCGGCGGCGGTCGCCGCCAGGATGATGAGCGCAAGCACGGACAGCACGGATTGCATCGCAGGTTCTCCGGTTCAGGCTTGCGCTCAGTTGGCGCCGCCGCGCAGCAGGCAGTCGCGCAGCAGCGGCACGCCATCGGCCACGCCCGCGCCGTTGCACTCCACCGCCACCTTCTGGCCGCGCCGCACCATGGTGGCGCGGGCCTCCACTTCGCAGACCCGGCCCGCCGGGCCGCAGATCTGCCGTTGCAGCAGCAAGGCACGCACATTGGCGGCGGGATCGTTGGTGCGAATATCGACAAACACCTGCTCGCCCTCGCGGCGCACGCCGCTGGCCACGCCTTCGACGATCACGTAGCGGTTCAGGTAACGCGCATCCGCGGCCTTGGGATCGTTGCGGTAGTCGTCCAGGATGGCGCCGGCCTGGTATTGCGGCAGGCGGTCGGCGGGCCGCTGCGGGTCGATGCTGACCGGGTCCAGCGTGCCGTCGCGCGGCACGCCGCGCACATCGCTGGCCGTGGCAACGGGCGCGCTGGCCTGCGCCGGCGTTGCGGAATCAGCGGGTGCGGCGGCGTCTTCATGCCGGTCATTGCCGGCAAGCCACAACATGCCAAGGACAGCCACGGCGACGATGGCAACGAGGATCTGCTGGGTACGGTTCAACATCTGGCGGTCTGCCTGGGAGCATGCAAAAAGGCGAAAGCGCGATTATGCGCCACCCGAAGCGCAGAAGCGCCCGATTGCAGCCACCGCGTGCTCCACCCCGCGCTCCGCCGCAACGGCGCGCCCCAGCGCGGCGGCCTTGCCGCGCGTCTCGGGGCGCTCGGTAAAGGCGATCATCGACGCCAGCCGCGCTGCGTCGATCTTGTGCCCCGGCACGTACGCCGGCGCCACGCCCAGCGCCGCCAGCCGTCCCGCCCAGAAGAACTGGTCGCCCGCGAACGGCAGCACGATCGATGGCACGCCGGCCGCCGCCACCGCGTGCGTGGTGCCGGCCCCGCCATGATGGATCGCCGCCGCCACGCGCGGCAGCAGCCAGTCATGCGGCGTGGCCCCGATCACATGGAAGTTGGCTGGCAGCGCCGACACATCGATGCCCGACCAGCCCGGATAGAACAGCGCGCGCCGGCCATCGACGGCCTGCAGCATGGCCTTGACCACCTTCTGCCGGTCAAAGCCCGCCATGCTGCCAAAGCCGATATACAGCGGTGGCGCGCCGGCCGCCAGGAAGTCTCGCAGCGCAGCGCCCGGCTTCCAGGCCGGCTGCGCCGGCATGTTCCACGCGCCGGTCACCAGCCAGTCCGCATGCCAGTCGCGCGGGCGCGGCACCAGGTGCGGCGAGATCGCGTACAGCGACGGGAAATCGCGCCACATCGCCCGGCGCGGCGCCACGCCGAACAGCTTCGCGCGCGCCGCGTTGGTGGCATTGCGGAACATGCGCCATAGCACGAAGTTGATCACCGCATGACTGGCCCGGTTGGCCCAGCCCGGCATGCGCAACGGCGGCAACAGGGCCGACGGGAAATCCCGCGTCGGCGAGATCGGGAACATGCCCGCGCCGATCACCGGCTTGCCGAGCTGCTCGCCCACGGACAGCGCCACATAAGCCGTCAGCCCCGAAAATACAATGCCATCCGCATCGCGCGCCGCTTCCGCCAGCTGCGCCATCCACGCCTCGGTGTTCTCCTCCGCAATGCGCCCGAACGCACGCGTGGCCTCGGCCACGTTGCCGCCCTCCGTCATCAGCTTGTGCAAGGCACCGCCGGGCTGCAGGGTTTGCTGGATGTCGCCGGCCATCGGCGCGAACGGCAGGCCATGCCCGGCGGCCAGCGGTGCCGCGGCGCGTTCGCCAAGCATCAGCACGTCATGCCCGGCGTCACGCAGGCCCAGGCCGAGGGCTACGATGGGGCGGCAGTCGCCTTGGGTGCCGAAGGTGATGAGGGTGAGGCGCATGGGAGAGGATGGTGGCGCGTTCCGGTTGCGACCGCCTCACTTCCCAATACAAAACCGCGTAAAAATCGTCCCCAGCAAATCATCACTGGTGAACTCCCCGGTAATGCTGTTCAGGCACTCCTGCGTCAGCCGCAGTTCCTCCGCAAACAAATCCAGCGCCTGCGCCTGATGCTCGGCTTGTTCCGCCGCAATATCGAGGTGCGACTGCGCATTGCGCAACGCCGTCAGATGCCGCTCGCGCGCGAGGAAGGTGCCTTCGTTGCCGGATTGCCAGCCCACCAGCCGCAGCAACTCGCGCCGCAGCAGTTCGATGCCTGCACCAGTGCGGGCAGAGATCCAGATCTCCGTCGGGTTTGGCCCGTTCGCTGCGACAACGTGCGGGCGGTTGCCGCCAAACATCGTGTCGCCCACTGCCGGCGCCTTGTCGATCTTGTTGACCACGCGCACGATCGGCGAGCCCGGTGGCAGATGGCCGCTGAGCCGGTCGTCGATGGCGTCGTCGATCTCGGACAGGCCGTGGCGCAGGTAGTCGGTGGCGTCGACCAGGTGCAGCACGACGTCGGCGCGGCGGATCGCGTCCCAGGTGCGGTCGATGCCGATGCGCTCGACTTCATCGGTGGCGTTCTCGCGCAGGCCGGCGGTGTCGATGATGTGCAGCGGGATGCCGTCGATCTGGATGGTCTCGCGCACGCGGTCGCGCGTGGTGCCGGCGATCGGCGTGACGATGGCAAGCTCGGCGCCGGCGAGCGCGTTGAGCAGCGAAGACTTGCCCACGTTAGGCTGGCCCGCCAGCACCACCGACAAGCCTTCGCGCAGCAGCGCGCCCTGCCGCGCCTGCGCCAGCACGCCGCCCAGATCATTGCGGATGGCCGCAAGCTGGCCGCGCGCGTCGGACTGCTCCAGGAAATCGATCTCTTCCTCGGGGAAGTCCAGCGTGGCCTCGACCAGCATGCGCAGGTGGATCACCTTGTCCACAAGCTTGCGGATCGCATTGGAGAACTCGCCTTCCATCGAGCGCGCCGCCGAGCGTGCCGCGGCTTCGGTGCTGGCTTCGATCAGGTCGGCCACCGCCTCGGCCTGCGCCAGGTCGAGCTTGTCGTTGAGGAAGGCGCGGCGCGTGAACTCGCCCGGCTCGGCCAGCCGCAGGCCGATGCCATCGCCGGCCTGCAGGCAGCGCGTCAGCAGCATCTGCATCACCACCGGGCCGCCGTGGCCCTGCAGCTCCAGCACCTCTTCGCCGGTGTATGAATTGGGCGCGGGGAAGTACAGCGCGAGGCCGTGGTCGATGACCTTGCCGTGGCCGTCGAGGAACGGCAGGTAGGTGGCATGGCGCGGCTTCAGTGCCTGGCCGCAGACGGCGCGCATGACCGGGCCGACATCGGGGCCCGAGACGCGCACCACGCCGATGCCGCCGCGTCCGGGCGCGGTGGCGATGGCGGCAATGGGAACCTGGGTAGCAGTCATGCGGTATTGTCGCAGATCGATTGCAGTTGGCGTGGCGCGGGTTGCACTTGCAGGAGCGCCGCGCGGCGCGGTGGGTCGGCCGCCATGTCGGGCGGGGCGTCAGCTCGCGCCGGGCGGTGGCGGCGGCACGTCGTCGGGCAGCTCCGCCACGTCCAGGCACTCGCACATCAGCCGGCGCGCGACGATGGCGTCGACAAAGCCGCCCAGCCGCGTCTGCTGCCTGATCAGCTTGCGGTGCAGCCGCCTGGTATAGCGCGACGGTAGCACCGGTGCCAGCGCCTCGATCGTGTAGCGCAGCCGCTTGCCCGCGATGCGCTGGTCATGCACCGCGCCCAGGTCGCCTCCCTGTGCGGCCTGCTTCAGCGCGCGCAATCGCTTGCGACCGCGGCGCACACGCTGGCTTGCGAACGGGCCCAGGCGGTCGCGCCGCCCGGCCTTGCCTCGGGCGGCGACCTTTTCCGCAAGGTGGCCCAGGTGGGCGAGATCGCGTTGCACGACAGGCAACTGTCCGTCGCGGTAGCTGACCAGTGTCGCCAGCATGGCCGCGCGAGCGCTGTTGCGCCGTGTGGCGGCAACCTCGGCCACGGCGGCCAGCACCGGATCGTCCGGCGCTTTCCCGTGCGCCGGGGCAACGGTCTCGGCCAGGAACACGTCCCAGTCGCGCACCTCGCTGGTCGCTCGCGCCAGCGTGCGCAGTTCGCGCTTCCAACGCTCGCGCTCCAGCAGTGGCAGCGCTGGCGCGAGCGCCCACAGCACCGCGCGCGCATAGCGCACCGCTACGCGTAGCTGGTGCAGGTCTTCCGCTTCGTCGCGGTGCAGCAGATCCTGCAGGGACGTGTCGATCCGCGCCAGGCTGGCCTGTGTCAGCGCGGCAAAGGCAACGACCGGATGCGTCTTGCGGCGCAGCGTGGGCGGCTGGGCGTCAGTCATGGCGGTCTTCATGCGGTCAGGCGCGCCGGTGGAGACGCAGATGCCACCAGTGTAGGCGACGGCACGCGCGAACGTGCCCGGGCGGCGCATCAGGCGCTGCCGCGGTTGACAGCGGCCCGCGGTCGCGCTGCAATGCGCACACCGCCTGGTGATGCAGTGACCGTAGCAGTGACCGTACGAGGACCCGCCATGACCACCGAACAGGAGCGTCTCCTGCTGCGCGACACCATCGCGGCCGGCTTCCGCCAGGCCGCCTTCGTCAATGATGTCGGCATCGCGCTGGCGGATTGCGGGCCGGGCTGGTGCGAATCGACGCTGGCGATCACCGCGCGTCACCTGCAGCACGGCGGCATCGTCCACGCGGGTGTGCAGGCCACCATGGCCGAGCACACCGCGGGCGCGGCGGCCACCACCATCCTCGAAGCGGGCCAGCACGTGGTCACCGCGGAATTCAAGATCAACCTGCTCAGGGCCGTGCGCAGCGACCGGCTGCGCTGCCGCGCCGACGTGCTCAAGTCCGGCCGCTCGATCATCGTGGTCGAGGCGGATGTGTTTGCGGACGTGCATGGCGAAACGGTGCTGGTAAGCCGCTTCAACGCCACCATGAGCGTGCTGGACCTGGCCTGAGTCCAATCCCAATCCTGCAAGGAGCCAAGCATGATCGACCATACCGGTGCCAGTGTCAGCGATTACGGCAAGAGCCGCGCGTTCTACCTGGCTGCGCTCGGCGCCATCGGCTACGGCCTCGTCAAGGAATTTCCGGCCAGCGTCACGGGCAGTACCGACGTGGCGGGCTTTGGGCCACCGGGCAAGCCGGATTTCTGGATCCACCGCGGCGAGCCCAACCGGCCGCCGGTCCACGTGGCCTTCCGCGTGGACAGCCGCGAGCTTGTGGACAGGTTCTACCGCGCCGCGATCGAGGCGGGCGGACGGGACAATGGCGCGCCGGGGCTCCGGGCGCACTATCACCCGGATTATTACGGCGCCTTCGTGCTGGACCCGGACGGGCACAACATCGAGGCGGTGTGTCACAAGCCGGCCTGAGCCGGCTGGTGCGGCAGATGGCGATCAGCGCGTCGCCACGATAAACAGCCGCGGGAACGGCAGCAGCACCGACTTGTCGGGCAGCGCGGGATACGCCTTCGCGATCTCGCTTTCATAGCGCGCCAGGTACGCCAGGCGCCCGGCCTCGTCCAGCGGCTGCAGGAATGGCCGCAGGCCGCTGCCCTTGAACCACTCCACCACCGCCGCCGCGCCGCCGGCCAGCGGATGGTGGTAGGTGGTCAGCCATACATCCACGCGCCGGCACAGCGGGCGCAGCAGTTCGTAGTACCACTGCGCCGGCGAACGCTCTGCGCGCGCCTTGCTGGCGCTGGCCAGCTGCTGCGCCCACGGGCTTTCCGCTGCCACCTGCCGCATCAGCCGGTGCGCGGGCTCTTCCAGGTTGTCGGGCATCTGCACGGCCAGCGTGCCGCCTTCCGAGAGTTTGGAAACGAGCCTGGGAAACAGGCTGGCGTGGTCGGGCAGCCATTGCAGCACGGCGTTGGCCAGGATCACGTCGTACGGGCCGGGATCGTCCCACGCGCCGATGTCGGCCACGCGGAACTGCACGTCAGGCAGGCGCTTGCGCGCGGCCTCGACCATGTCGCCGGAGCTGTCCAGGCCGGTGATCGATGCGCCGGCATATCGCGCCAGCAATACCTCCGTGGAATTGCCGGGGCCGCAGCCGATATCCACTGCATTGCGCACGATCTCGTTCGGGATGGCGGCAACGAGATCGCGGACGGGACGGGTGCGTTCGTCTTCGAAGGCAACGTATTGGCGGGCGGACCAGCTCATGGGGATCTCCGGACGTTGAGGCGCAGGCCAGTAGCATACGCCTGCAAAACGCCTGCCGCAGCCAACACCGCACGAACGCGGCTCCCCTTGCCCGCTTGCGGGAGAGGAGCAAACCGCCAGGGAATCAACGCCTGTCAGTCATCAAACAAAAAAACAAAAAGCCCGGCGACTCCGCCGGGCTTTCCGCTGACTACATCAACGCAACAGGCAATCAGCTCTTGGCCACCACCGCCGTCTTGCCCTTGCCAAGCATCCGGTTGATCTGCCATTGCTGCGCGATCGACAGGATGTTGTTCACCACCCAGTACAGCACCAGGCCGGCGGGGAAGAAGAAGAACATCACCGAGAACACCAGCGGCATGATCGTCATGACCTTGGCCTGCACCGGATCCGGCGGCGTCGGGTTCAGCTTGGTCTGCACGAACATCGACACGGCCATCACGATCGGCAGGATGTAGAACGGATCCGGCACCGACAGGTCCTTGATCCAGCCCAGCCACGGCGCGCCGCGCATTTCGACCGACGACAGCAGCACCCAGTACAGCGCGATGAACACCGGGATCTGGATCACGATCGGCAGGCAGCCGCCGAGCGGGTTGACCTTCTCGGTGCGGTACAGGCCCATCATCTCCTGGTTCATCTTCTGCGGGTCGTTCTTGTAACGCTCGCGGATCGCGGTCATGCGCGGCTGCAGGTCCTTCATCTTGCCCATGGACTTGTAGCTTGCCGCCGACAGCGGGAAGAACACCAGCTTGATCAGCACCGTCAGCGCGATGATCGACCAGCCCCAGTTGCCCAGGAAGCCGTGCAGCTTTTCCAGCAGCCAGAACAGCGGCTTGGCCAGGATGGTCAACCAGCCGTAGTCCTTCACCAGCTCCAGGCCCGGGGCGATCTTCTCGAGCATGTGCTCTTCCTGCGGACCGGCGAACAGGCGTGCATCGGTGCTCACCGTGGCGCCCGGGGCCACTTCGCCCAGCGGCTGCTGGATGCCCACGCGGTACAGGTTCGGATCGATCTGCTGGACGTAGAAGCTGTGCTCCTTGCCGGTCTGCGGGATCCAGGCCGAGGCAAAGTAATGCTGCACCATCGCCACCCAGCCGTTGTTGGCGGCGGCAGGCACGGTAGCCTTGCCTTTGGCGATGTCTTCAAAGCTGATTTTGTGGTACTTGTCCGCGTCCGTATAGAGCGCCGGGCCCGTGAAGGTACTGTAGAACTGCGACTGCTCGATCTTGCTGCCATCGCGCGCCAGTTCCAGGTACAGCGTCGGCGATACCGGCGCGGTGCCCGCGTTGGTCACCGCGAACTTGGTGTCCACCACATAGCTGCCCTTGCGGAAGACATAGGTCTTGGTGAGCTTGACGCCGTTCTTCTCGGCGGTCAGCACCACTTCCAGCTGCTCGGCGCCGTCCAGGTTGCGCGGACCGGGAGCAGCGGTGAACACCGTGGTGTGGTTCGGCAGGTCGCCGCCGATCAGGCCCGAGCGCGCCATGTAGGTGTGCACATTGTCACGCTCGAACAGCACCACCGGCTTGCCGTCGTTCTCAAGCTCCTTGAGCAGCTCCAGGCGCGTCACGATGCCGCCGGCGGTGTCGATCTCGGCGCGCACCGTGTCGGTGGTCACAACGATCTTCTCGCCTGCAGGCTGGGCGGCGGCCTGCGGCGCAGCGCCGGCGGCCGGGGTTGCTGCGCCCGGCTGGACGTTGGCCTTGGGCACGTCGCCCTGCGCGGCCGCGCCGCTGGCGGCCGGCGCCGAAGCGCCCTGCTGCTGCGTCGCGCTCGGGAAGAACATCGACGCATGGCCTTGGGAGCGTTGCCAGTTGTCGTAGAGCAGCACGAGGGACATCGAGAAGATGACCCAGAGGATGGTGCGTTTGATATCCATGTCTGGCTGTGGTCGGAGAAATCAGGGTCTGGGCAGACGGATTGCGGCAGGCACATGGGGCGCATGGCCTGCCGCGGCATGGACGGAACGGCCCGATGCGGAGTCCGCCCCGGCTGTGTCGGTTTCCGTGCCCGGCACGGGATCATACCCGCCTTGGGCGAAGGGATGGCAACGGCACAGCCGGCAGGCGGCCATCCAGCTGCCGCGCGCGGCGCCGTGATGGACGATCGCGTCGCGGGCGTAGTCGGAACAGGTCGGCAGGAAGCGGCACTGCGAGCCCAGGTAAGGACTCAGGGCGATCTTGTAGATACGCAGCAGGGCTAGCAGGATTCGCTTCATGATGAGACCGTCAGGCCTAAAGGCCCGGTGGCTGGCTCTGCGGGGCAGAAGCCGGCGGCGGGACGGGCGGTGCAGGGTTGGCAGCGGGCGGCGGCGGCAGCGGCCTGGCCGCCACTTCCAGCAGGCTGGCGATTTCCGCCGCGCACGCCTGTCGGACCGCCGTGCGCGTGGCAAATTCCGCCCGCGGGAATTTTGCCTGCAGGCGCAGCAGCACATCACGCCCCGACAGCTCCTCGCGGCGCTGGCGGAACAGCTCGCGCGCCATGCGCTTCACCAGGTTGCGCTCGGCGGCGCGCGGCGCGAACTTCTTGCCCACCACCACGCCCAGCCGGGCCTCGGCCTGGCCGTTGGCGCGCACGTACAGCACGAAATGCGTGCTGCGCCGCCGGGGCCGCAAAGCAAAAACGGATGAAAACTCATCCGTCTTTGTTAGCCTCGCGGCTTTGGGGAAGGCATGGGCTGACACGCTGGGCAAGGCTGGCGAGAGATACTGCTGACTGACTAGCTGGACCCGGCGGCAACCCGGCGCAAACTGCGCAGGCCGTCCTGGACCCGAGGCAAGAGGCATCGACGGCGCCGCAGGCGCCGTCAGGCCGGTTGCCCGGGCCTCAGATGGCCAGGCGCTTGCGGCCCTTGGCGCGGCGAGCGTTGATGACGGCACGGCCGCCACGGGTCTTCATGCGCACGCGGAAACCGTGGGTACGCTTGCGGCGGGTAACGGAAGGTTGGTAGGTACGTTTCATGTTGCACTCTCTGGTTGATCTGGGCGTGCCCGGCTTCGGCCGGTGCCGGGGTGCCGTGGCCGCCGCGTATGGTTCGCATGGGGCTGCCGCTGGCAAGGAACTGCCGCGGTAATGCCGACGATTCTGGTTCTGTCTTGCTGCCGGCCGGCGGCGCAGTGCAGGCGTTGGCCTGTGGGCGCGGACGGCACGAACAGGCCAGACCCGGCGATGCGCATACGTGATCCCCTGCCGCATCGCAGAACCCGGCATTTAACCCAGTTTTAAAGAAGGTGTCAAGGTAAACGGCATTGTGCGCCGACACATATGCCACAAACCGAAGAACCTGTCAGTGCATCATTGTCCACAGTGGCCAGTGCATAAACTTTTGTGCCCGAGGCGCCGCCAACATATAAGACAACCCAGGCCAAAGTCCCTGTTTTGCCTGGTGTTTCGCGGCTTTCCACAGCCCGCTACCCCGCACTGCAGCACGGGTTGTGCACAACAATCCACTGAATTTGCACAAGTTGTCCACAGACTTATCCTTTGTGGATAACTCAGGGGCGGGGGTACAATCCCGGTCCAAACACATCATGGGCTGCGTGGCGCAGGCGCAACCCGGGCCCCCCACCGCGAACAACGCATGAGTTAACGCACGCTCAGTGCGGCGAGCCGGTCGCTCGCAGGCTGTCGCATGTCATGCCGCGGGGGTACGCCAACTGGTAGTGATTACCAGTTCGGCAAGCAGGCCCGGCCGACGCAACGTATACGCCGCTTGTGATGTGCCCGGGCCGCGATCCCCGGGTGCCACTACTAAACAACAAACA